>NZ_JBBMQI010000011.1:0-110400 GCF_038899935.1 Pacificibacter sp. AS14 | reverse complement strand
AACCATAGGCACTTTGCCTGGGTTCTCCATACGGTGCACGCAGCCCAAAGGCAGATAGACCGATTGGTTTTCTGTCATGAGACACAACTTGTCGTCCACTGTCATCTCTACCCTACCTTCAATCACAATCCAATCTGCCGAGCAGTGAAAATGGATTTTTAAAAGACCGCGATCAGCAAGTCATAGCAATGGACGGATCAAAAATAGACAGGTTCAAAACCTCCATAGACAAATGCTCTTTCAGGGAGCATTTGTCAGAACGCACCCTGCATGATCTGATCACTTACCTTTGCGTTGGATGACCACAGCGAAGGTTTTCCAAAGCAACGTAATGTCTGTCAAAAAGGACATTTCTTTGTAGTAGGCTTCGTCATACTCAACGCGTTCAATAAATGTAGATTCATTGCGCGTCGAAACTTGCCAAGCTCCAGAAATACCAGGGTTCATCTTAAAATATGCTTCGCCACCGGCGTTCAAATACAATGCACTTTGACTTGGAAGAAATGGGCGCGGACCAAAATAGCTCATATCGCCGAACAAAACGTTTAAAAACTGTGGAAGTTCATCAAGGCTTGTCTTGCGCAAAATGTTACCAATTTTGGTGATGCGCGGATCCTTATCAAGTTTTTGATAAAGCTCCCATTCTTTTCGAATTTCTGGGTCGATGCGACACATTTCGAGCAAGTATTCTTCAGCATCAACACGCATGGTACGCAACTTCAGACACTTAAAGTGCCGTCCATTCTTGCCGACACGTGTTTGGCTAAAAAATGCCGATCCGCCATCTTTGCGAATCAGAAGACCGATAATCGCAATCACCGGCAGCGCAATAGGCGCCAGCGCGAGGCAAATCAAAATATCGAAAAGACGCTTGCCGAATAAGCGGTAAACTAAGGCCTTACGCGGAGTGGCCTTGCTTCTAACGCTCGGCAGTACTTCTGTTGATGTATGCGTCATTTGATATCTCCTAAACTCACAAAGTCGCCTTGTCTAACATTCACAAAGAAGGATTGCGAACCTAAATTAAGATAGGCCTTAAATTCGCACCACTGTTAGCAAATTATTAACTTATGAAGTGTCTTTTTTTGCGAAACTTTTTTATGATTTACGTTAAGGCACTGAAAAATAACAACAGACAATCATTGCCGACCAACAACTAAAAGGCGAGTCGCTCAATTATTAGGCTCAATTGGAACTTTATCCTTTTATTAAACAAAGTTACCCTCGATTCGTTTTGACTTTATATCGCGCAGAGCGCTCTCTTCAGCTCTGGGAATCCCGCATTGACTGCGCAACTTATAGAAATCCTTAATACTTTTCGCCTAACCGACACGGACCTCAGCAAAATGCGCAGCGGCCCTAGATCACTTAATGCGTTTTCGATAAGTTCTATACAACTGCGCAGGCAGCCCCCAGAATAAAGTCAGATTTGATGAAGAGCGTTTCCCCGTCTCCCCCTAATCTGCGCGCAGTTTCAAACTCTTAAGGCCGCGAAAAATACATCACCCCCTGCAGATTTTGACACGCGACGCATGTTGCTAGATCGCTTAGAGGCTTTCCTCACGGATTTCGCGTCACAGTTGATTGCTGCAATGCAAACCGATTCCACCTATCGCAGTCGCGAAGAATGTTTGTCGCTCGATTTGGGCACGTCGATAAGCAATGTGCGATACCAAAAACGTCACCTGAAATATTGGATGCGAAAGCGTTACGTGCTTACACCTTTTACCTTGTAGCTTACCTTCTCGCCGGCGCGCGCCCATATATAGGCGCAACCACGCGGCGTTGTTGGCGCTATTTCGACGCCGAGGTTGTTCAAGTGGTTTTGGGCGACACAGAGGTGGCCGCCGCGTTTTCGAACCTGCCCTTTGATCATTTACTTTTCACCGACTCCACCGCCGTGGGGCGCAAAGTGGCCATGGCTGCGGCGCAAAATCTGACGCTCGTGACTTTAGAACTGGGGGGGCAAATCCCCAACCGTGGTCATGCCATCTGCAGATTTGGATCGGGCCGCGCGCCGGATCATCTGGGGCATTACAGCCAATCCGGGGCAAGTTTGCGTGGCCCCCGATTATGCCTTGGTGCCGCGTGCTCAGATGGAAACCTTCGTGACAATCAGCGCAAGTACGCGCCTGCACTGGTGATTGATCCGCCGCTGGATTGCGCGATTATGAGAGACGAAATCTTTGGGCCAGTTTTGCCAATCCTTCCTTATGACACGGCGGAACAGGCACTGAGTTTCGTGAACGAGCGAGACCGCCCGCTGGCGCTTTATGTCTTTGCCCAAGACAAAAGCGAACAAGACCTTTGGCTTGAGCGCTCGATGTCCGGCGGGGTGACAGTGAATGACACCGTGATCCATGTGGCTGTGGACAGCCTTCTCTTTGGCGGCGTTGGCGCGTCAGGCTATGGCGTCTATCACGGCAAGGCGGGTTTCGAGACCTTCAGCCATATGAAACCCGTGCTGCGCCAAGCCAAATGGAACGCTATGAGCCTGACAGAGCCGCCTATGACGGGGGTGAAAAAACGATTGATGAAACTGGTCCGTAAACTGATGTGATATTATGTCGACTGAAGGCGTTTATTCGCTCTGCGGACAAAAAATCCCAGCCGCACCTCTGCCGCTTCCCGGTGCAGGTGCGCGGCTTTCACATCATACCGAAATAAAAAGTGCACCCGCATGCGACGGAAATGCAAGCGCGCGCCGTTCACTAGAGTACGATCGTTTCAACAATCTCTCACCAGACTGGTCGCTTTTGGCATATTTTCGACCCGATTGCCGACTTATACGGCATCACTGCCAACACGCAGCTGCTCCCTCGGGTTTTCTGCATCTTGAAGCGATTTGGCGGCACAGTTTTGTGACGATTTAAATGGTACGCGCAACCACGCGCTATGAAAGTATGATCAAATGAATAGACTAAAGACCACAACGACTGCTGCTGCGATATTGGTATCGCTGGCTTCTCAATCTGTTGCACAAACACAAAGCAGACCAGAAAGCGCGCCCCGTGCAAACAACGGCGTGCAGTGCGGCGCACAGAGCAAATCGCAGAACTGCGTAAAGAGGAGCGCTGCAAGTGTTCTCCCGATTCTCCAAATACAAACAGATCTCCAACGTCATTGCAAAGGTCTGCCCGCGGGTTTCGCGGACGGTGTTTGGGGCCCTTTCACGCAGCAGACTTTTGTTCGCTTCCAGCGGGCTTACGGTCTTGTGCCAGATGGTGTGTATGGGCCCGCAAGCGCCCAAGCCCTTGCGGGCAGCCCAAATGGTCGCTGCTAGTTAGACTTACGACACCGCAGAACTGGGCGCGCAATCGACATGCGCGGCATTGCATAAACGAAACGCAAAAGGCCGCCCTCATGAGGCGGCCTTTTATGTGGTTTTTAAAAGGTTTACGTGTTGAACAAGAAGTGCATCACATCGCCGTCTTTGACGATATAGCCCTTGCCCTCGGCGCGCATTTTGCCGGTTTCTTTGGATTTAGTTTCGCCTTTGCATTCGATGTAATCATCATAGGCAATGGTCTCTGCACGGATAAAGCCGCGTTCGAAATCACCGTGAATAACCCCAGCCGCCGCCGGTGCGCTTGTGCCCGCTGGGATTGTCCAAGCGCGCGCTTCTTTTGGGCCGACTGTAAAGTAGGTTTCCAATTTCAACAGCTCGTAACCTTCGCGGATCAGGCGGTCAAGACCGGCCTCTTCCAAGCCCATCTCGCCCAAAAACATCTCGGCTTCCTCGGCATCAAGCTGGGAAATTTCTTCTTCGATCTTGGCGGAAATCACCACAGCGCCCGCACCTTGTGCAGCGGCCATTTCAGCAACAGCCGCAGAATGCGCGTTGCCTTTTGAGGCGTTTTCTTCTTCGACGTTACACACATACAAGATCGGCTTTTGCGACAAAAGCTGCAGCAAACGCCACGCTTTTGCATCGTCTTCGTCGACTTCGACGGTGCGCGCTGGTTTGTCGTTTTCAATCGCGTCTTGAGCGGCAGCCAAAAGACGCTCTTGTTGGATCGCGTCTTTGTCGTTGCCTTTGATTTTACGCACGAGACCGGAACGGCGTTTGATGATGCTTTCCAAGTCAGCCAGCATCAATTCGGTTTCGATCACGGAGGCATCATCAACGGGATCAACCCGGCCTTCAACGTGGGTCACATCGCCATCTTCAAAACAGCGCACCACATGGGCAATCGCGTCACATTCGCGGATGTTGGCCAAAAACTGATTGCCAAGGCCTTCGCCTTTGGACGCGCCTTTGACCAGACCCGCGATATCGACAAATGTCATGCGTGTTGGGATGATCTGCTTAGAGCCTGCGATATCTGCCAAAGCGTCAAGGCGCGCGTCTGGCACGGCCACCTCGCCCACATTGGGCTCAATGGTACAAAACGGAAAGTTCGCGGCCTGCGCGGCAGCGGTCTTCGTCAAAGCGTTAAAAAGCGTCGACTTGCCTACGTTTGGCAGTCCAACGATACCCATCTTAAAACCCATGTCGCGTCCTTTTCCGTGTCGATTCCACGCGTGTCTATGCGGCAATTCGCAATCGCGCAAGACCAACAGGCACGCTTGCCCATTGCACTTGGGCCAAAGATCGGCGAAACCTGAGCGCAAACGCAGAACGGAGCCTGATATGACACGGATCGACGATAAATTTGCCGCGCTGAAAGCCGCAGGGAAAAAAGCCTTCGTGGCCTATGTTATGGCGGGCGATCCCGACGAGGAAAAAGCGCTCGACATCATCAAGGCGCTGCCTGCTGCTGGTGTCGATATTATCGAACTGGGCATACCGTTCACTGATCCGATGGCCGATGGATCTACTATCCAACTTGCAGGCCAACGTGCGCTTGCTGCGGGTATGACCTTGCAAAAGACGCTGGATATGGCTGCAGCTTTTCGCGCATTTGACGATACGACACCGATTGTGATGATGGGCTATTACAACCCGATCTATTCGCGTGGCGTGGATAAGTTTTTGGTCGATGCAAAAGCGGCGGGCGTTGACGGCTTGATCGTTGTCGATCTGCCCCCTGAAGAAGACGACGAACTGTGCATTCCGGCGCAAGCTGCAGGTCTGAACTTTATTCGCCTTGCGACACCGACCACAGACGCGAAACGCTTGCCCAAGGTTTTGACCAACACCTCTGGCTTTGTATACTATGTGTCTGTGAACGGCGTGACCGGTGCGGCAGAAGCTTCTGGCGACAGTGTTGGGCCTGAAGTTGCGCGAATCAAATCGCACACGGATCTGCCCGTTATCGTTGGCTTTGGTGTGAACACACCAGAGAAAGCGCGTGAGATCGCATCGATTGCAGATGGTACTGTAGTTGGCTCTGCGATTGTGAACCAAATCGCGCAAGGCAAATCTGTTGAAGAGGTCGCTGCTTTTGTGAAGACTTTGGCCGATGGCGCACATAGCGCCTAAGCACACAGACAGACATATATCTATTCAAAGGGGGCCTCGCGGCTCCCTTTTTTTCATCGCCAGACTAAAGTTGGCCCTTTAAAAAATGCTCGGCCTGTTCCAGAGCATTGAACGACGGAGCATAAAACTGGCCAAAATGCGCAAAGCCATGGGGCACATCTTTGACCTGCGTGTAAGTGTATGGCACGCCCGCTTGCGCCAGTGCCCCTGCCAACCATGCGGAGTCTGAGGCCAAACAATCCAACTCGGCTTCACACAAGTATGCTGGCGGCAGATCGTGCAAGGCAGCTTTGGTCAAATCGCCATACTTGGGATCATTGTGATCGCCAAGATACCAATCCCACATGCGTGCCATGGCATCAGTCGTCAGCCCATGATCGCCTGCGCCAAAGGATTTGTGCGACGGAGTGTCAAACAGGCGCCGGTAACAGCCATACCACAACAACATGGCAGAAATCACATCGCCGCGCCCGTCGTCGCGCAGACGCAAAGCCGCAGCCAAAGCCAGATTGGCCCCTGCACTGTCGCCAGCCAAAATGATCTTGGCATTGGGTTTGGCCGCGATTGTATCATCGATCAATTGCATCAAATGATCCAAACCCGCTGGATATGGGTTTTCAGGCGCAAGCGGATATTCAGGCCCCAAGACCTCATAACCCGTCAGCGCCGCCAAATCCGTCATAAGGCCACCATGGGTGACCGTATCACCCGTCACCCACCCCCCGCCATGGGCGTAAATGATGATCGCAGACCGATCCGCAGGTTTGGGCACAAACCGGCGCAAAACGCCAAGATCCATCACCTCAACCTGATCCGCCATACGCCCGACAAGCCCTGTGCGTGCTTTACGGGCAGCTTGGCGGATCATCGGCATATCTTCTTTGACCTCGCCCACAAGGTTCGGGGCAGAAAAGCGCTGTGATATTTCAAGCAAAGCAGGATCGGGGCGTTTGGGACTTGGGCCAGTCATCTGAATGTCTCCTTTAAGAAATAGTTTTTGCCACAGGCACACCGCGACGCAAGCGAAATCGGCCTGTGTCAAAACGAGTTTCTCTTGCTGCGCGGAGCAAAAACCACTACCTGAGCCCTTCATATATTTTTTGAGTACAGCCGCGAGACCACTGATGATCCAGACACCATATTACCTCATCGACAAAGCCCGTCTTTTGCCAAATATGGAAAAGATCGCGCGGCTACGTGAGCTGTCTGGGGCGAAAGCCTTGTTGGCGCTCAAATGTTTTGCCAGCTGGCCGGTGTTTGATTTCATGTCCGACTATATGGATGGCACGACATCGTCATCATTGTATGAGGTTAAATTGGGTCGTGAAAAGTTTGGGCCCACCAAAGGCAAAGAGACCCACGCCTATTCTGTTGCTTGGGCGGATCATGAAATTGACGAAGTTCTGAACGTCTCTGACAAAGTGATTTTCAACACCGCAGCGCAGCTTTTGCGTTTTGAAGGCCAGTCCCGCGACCACACACGTGGCCTGCGCGTCAATCCAGGTGTGTCGACATCCGATTTTGATCTGGCCGACCCTGCGCGGCCCTTCTCGCGGTTGGGCGAACACACTGTCGAGGGCATCGCTCCTGTCGCAGATTTGATCTCGGGCTTTATGTTTCACAACAACTGTGAGAACGACGATTTTGATCGCTTCGATGAAATGCTGGGCCATATCGAAGATCGCTTTGGCGCGTTGATTAAGCAAATGAAATGGGTCTCTCTGGGTGGCGGTATTCATTTCACTGGCGATGACTATCCTTTGGCGCGCTTTGCCGAGCGCCTCAAACGTTTCGCTGGCGAGAACGAAGTGCAAGTCTATCTGGAACCTGGCGAGGCGGCGATCACCGGATCGACCACATTGGAAGTCTCGGTGCTTGACACCCTGCACAACGGCAAAAACTTGGCCATCGTCGACAGCTCCATCGAGGCGCATATGCTGGACCTCTTGATCTATCGCGAAACTGCAAAGATCAGCCCCGACACCGGTGCGTATGATTGGATGGTCTGCGGAAAATCTTGCTTGGCAGGGGATATTTTTGGCGAATTTAAGTTCGAAAAACCACTTCAAACCGGTGACCGTCTGTCCTTTCAGGACGCAGGCGGCTACACAATGGTCAAGAAGAACTGGTTTAATGGCGTCAGAATGCCTGCCATCGCCGTGCGCGAACTGGACGGCTCGGTCAATCTTGTGCGCGATTTTGACTATTCCGATTTCGTTGCGGCACTGGGGTAACCCGGCTTCCGCTCACTCACCCAACCCACCAAAGGGGGTCTTTTGAATTGACTAAGAACGTACTCATCATCGGCGCTGGCGGCGTCGCTCAGGTCGTCTTGCACAAATGTGCACAAAACAACGATGTGTTTGGCGAAATTCACATCGCCAGCCGCACGCTTTCCAAATGCGAAAGCTTGCTTGAGACTGTCGCAGAGAAAAACGCGATGAAACAAGAGGGCGTTCTTGCGGCGCACCAAGTCGATGCGATGGACACAATCGCAGTTGCCGCCCTGATTAGTAAAGTCGACGCGCAAATCGTGATCAACGTGGGCTCTGCCTTCGTCAACATGACGGTTCTGGACGCTTGTATCGAAACGGGTGCTGCCTATATCGACACGGCCATTCATGAAGATCCGAAAAAGATCTGCGAAACACCGCCTTGGTACGCCAATTATGAATGGAAAAAGCGCGATCTATGCGCCGAGAAGGGCATCACCGCCATCTTGGGCGCAGGCTTTGATCCAGGCGTTGTAAATGCCTTTGCCCGTTTTGCGATTGATGAATTCATGGATGAGGTCACATCGATCGACATCGTCGACATCAACGCAGGCGACCATGGCAAATATTTCGCCACCAACTTTGATCCTGAAATCAACTTCCGTGAATTCACCGGCGTTGTCTATTCATGGCAGCAAGGCGCATGGCAGAGCAATGAAATGTTCGAAGTTGACAAGGTCTGGGACTTGCCTGTTGTCGGCCCCTCACAGGCTTACATGTCTGGCCACGACGAGGTGCACTCGCTGTCGGCCAACTATCCGCAAGCCGATGTGCGGTTTTGGATGGGCTTTGGTGACCACTACATCAACGTCTTTACTGTGTTGAAAAATCTTGGCCTTTTGTCTGAACAGCCAGTCATGACCGCCGAAGGGCAAGAAGTTGTGCCGCTTAAAGTTGTTAAAGCTGTGCTGCCTGATCCGTCTTCATTGGCGCCGAACTACACCGGCAAAACCTGTATCGGCGATTTGGTCAAAGGTACGAAAGACGGCAAAGACGTCGAGGTGTTCGTCTACAACGTAGCAGACCACAAAGAGGCCTATAATGAAACCGGGTCTCAAGGAATTTCGTTCACTGCAGGCGTGCCGCCCGTGGCAGCAGCACTGTTGGTTGCAAGCGGCGCATGGGACGTGAAAACCATGCGCAATGTGGAAGAGCTCGATCCCAAACCGTTTTTCACCATCATGGACCGCATCGGCCTGCCGACACGTGTTCAGATCGGTGGATTGGGTGGAAAAGACCAAGCCTGGAACGCTTAGATCCGCACAAAAAACACTCAAAGGCCCGCACCTCGTGCGGGCCTTTTGCATTTCGGACCTTCCTGTGCGCAACAGAGACACGAAAGATGAGAAATGGGATTGCACGATATAGCCTAAATTGGTAACTGAACATAACCAATTTAGACCAAAAGGACATCTCATGGCCGTAATCACCAACATTGCTGACCTTAAACGTCAACACAAACGACGTACGCCAAAGATGTTCTACGACTACTGCGAAAGCGGGTCTTGGACCGAACAAACCTTTCGCGAGAACACCTCTGACTTTGATCAAATCCGGTTTCGTCAACGCATAGCCGTCGACATGACAGGACGCTCAACCGAGACCAAGATGATCGGCCAAGACGTCGCCATGCCTGTGGCACTTGCCCCTGTTGGGTTGACTGGCATGCAATGCGCTGACGGCGAAATCAAAGCCGCGAAGGCAGCAGAAAAGTTCGGCGTGCCGTTCACTCTGTCCACAATGTCTGTGTGCTCAATCGAAGAAGTCGCCAAACACACAACCAAGCCCTTTTGGTTCCAGCTTTATGTGATGCGCGATCAAGAGTTTTTGGAAGGTATCATCCAGCGCGCCAAAGACGCCAAGTGTTCAGCACTCGTTCTGACGCTCGATTTGCAAATCTTGGGCCAACGCCACAAAGATTTGAAAAATGGACTGTCTGTTCCTTTGCGCCCGACGGTTGGCAATATGTTGGATCTCGCGACCAAATGGCGCTGGGGTATGGGCATGCTTGGCACAAAGAACAAATCCTTTGGCAATATAGTCGGCCATGCGCGCGGCGTCAGCAACATGGGGTCTTTGATGACATGGACGGCCGAGCAATTCGACCCACGTCTCGATTGGGAAAAAATCGCGAAGATCAAAGAAATGTGGGGCGGCAAACTTATCCTCAAAGGCATTATGGAACCCGAGGATGCGCTCAAAGCCGTCGAAGTGGGCGCGGACGCCATCATCGTTTCAAACCACGGTGGCCGTCAGCTCGATGGCGCTTTGTCGTCGATCAAAATGCTGCCAGCGATTATTGACGCCGTAGGCGACCAAATTGAAGTGCATCTCGATAGTGGTATTCGCTCTGGTCAAGACGTGCTCAAAGCCATCGCGATGGGGGCCAAGGGCACCTATATTGGCCGTGCGTTCATCCACGGGCTTGGGGCCAATGGCGAAGCAGGCGTCACAAAAGCGCTCGAAGTGATCCACAAAGAAATGGACCTCACCATGGCGCTGTGCGGACGTAAACATATTGAAAAAATGGATCGCGAGACTGTTCTTGTACCGAAGAACTTTGCGGGTGAGTGGGACTGACACGCCTAAAATTTAAAGTCTCCGCGCCCAACGACAGCTGGGCGCGGAAATCATGCATTATTCTAAAAGGGCAAAATCAACGCCCTTGATTGCTATCCGGCGGCTCGTTTTGATTTAACCATCAACACTGCTGGAATGATCGTCGCGACCAGACCTGCCACGATGACAAAGGCCACGCGTAAACCCCAGTGCTGAGACACAAACCCGATCAGTGCAGGTCCGATAAAGAAGCCCGAAAACCCAAACATCCAAGCGCGCGAAATCGCGATGGCGCGTTGTTCACGGTGTACAAGCTTGCCCAACAACGAATTGGCCGTCGGCACAATCACAGCCATACCTATCGCCGAAATACCGATCCCCAAAAGCGCAATCTCTTGGGTCGGCGCAAGGGCCATCACCAAAGACCCAATCACCCCAAAAACACCAGACCACAGTACAATACGTTCTTCACCAAGTTTTTCAGTGAACACTTGCCCCATCAGGCGGAAAACAAACATCACCAAACCAAGTGTCGTCGGGCCGAAACTGCCATGCCCGACAGCGCCGCCCAGCTCGCGTTCAATGAACAAGGCTGACCAAGATTCGGTTGCGTTTTCTCCCACAAAAGACACGAACAGCATCACAGACACTGTTAGAATAAAGAACCACGGCAATGATGCTGGCACAGCAGCAGCCCCCTCTTCTTTTTGCACAGGCTGCCAGTCTTTTTCCCAAGTTAGCACAGAGGCGAGTAACAGCACCGCGCCCATAAGCGGAAAGACTTGCGCGATTCCCATACCCGATTGGCGCATCCAACCAACGGCAAGTGCAGAGAGACCAAAACACAGCGAAAACATCGCATGATTGACGTTCATCAAATGCAAGCCATGGCGTTCCTCAAGTTCGGACAAACGCATGTTAGAGGTGATGTCAAAGCCAGACACCGCTGCGCCCAAGACCACCATCATGACAAACATAAACGGCAGTGAATGCGCAAATACAGGTAGTTGCGTCAAAAGCGCTAAAATTACAGCCAGCACGGGCAACTGATATTTCCCAAGCGCCAATGCCACCTTTGGTGCCAAAAACATAGCCGCCATACCACCAATCGCTGCCGTCATCAGCGCCCACCCGAGTTGCGCGTCAGAGGCACCAACTTGGGCTTTGAGGTCTGGCACCATAGCCGAAAACGTCCCCCAGTATAAGCCAACAATCCCGAGGCCAAAAAACGGCGCCCGTGACACTTTCACAGCCCTCAGAATAGACATAGTACTCTCCCTAGCGCGGCCTATGATGGGCCTTAAGTCGACGATCGACCACAGGCCCTCAAAGCGCTTTGGTTAAACTATGGCAAAGCGAGAATTCACACAAGACGGCATCGCAGTCTTTGAGTTCACTCTTTGTGACCTTGGATTACAAAAACCTCTTTCAATTATAGGGAATATCGCCTATACGCGCGACTTCACGCGGGTCTACAGCCTTGGAGGAGGCCCGCCCTAAAATATTGGAGATTTATTATGGCTGGTGAGATTCCTGATCTTGTTGCCACGGAACGTACGGGGACAGGCAAGGGCGCCGCTCGTCAAGCACGTCGCGACGGCTTGGTTCCAGGTATCGTTTACGGTGGTGAAGCTGATCCTTTGCCGATCAACATCCCGTTCAACGTTCTTTTGAAACGCCTTAAGCAAGGCCGCTTCTTGTCCACTTTGTTCAACCTCAAAGTTGAAGGCCAAGAAGACGTTCGCGTCATCTGCCGCGGCGTACAGCGCCACGTGGTCAAAGACCTTCCAACGCACGTTGACTTCATGCGCCTTAAGCGCACTTCACTCATCAATCTCTTCATCCCTGTTGAGATCATTGGCGAAGAAGAAGCACCTGGCATGAAAAAGGGCGGCGTTGTTACGCACGTTCGCACAGAGGTCGAGCTTATCGTGACAGCTGGCGACATTCCTGAGAAAATCACTCTGGACGTGTCTACAGGCAACCTCGGTGATGTGTACCACATCTCTGACATCGCGCTTCCTGCAGGCGCGAAATCTGTGATCGATCGTGATTTCGTGATCGCGAACATCACTGCACCAGCTGGTCTGGGGTCTTCTGATGATGAAGATGCGACAGAAGAAGCCGCAGAAGCATAAGCTTTTCCGCTCTTTAGACTGAATTAAAACGCGGGCCCTCACGGTCCGCGTTTTTTTGTGCATATCGCCAATCTGCCATAGCGCGGCGCGGCCTGTTCCCGTAAATTACACCAAACAGGAGACCCCACATGAAGCTTTTCGTCGGCCTCGGCAATCCCGGTGCAAAATACGCAGGCAATCGCCACAACATCGGCTTTATGGTTGTCGACCGTATCGCCGAAGAGGCAGGGTTCGCGCCATGGCGAGCAAAATTTCAGGGCAAAGTGTCTGAAGGCAAGCTGGGCAGCGAAAAGGTTGTCTTGCTCAAGCCCGAGACCTTTATGAACCTATCCGGTCAATCCGTCGGCGAGGCCATGCGGTTTTACAAACTCGACCCCGCAGACGTGGTGGTCTTTCACGACGAATTGGATTTGGCCCCCGGCAAAGCCCGCGTCAAAACCGGCGGCGGCCATGCAGGGCACAACGGGTTGAGATCAATGCACCAACACATCGGCGCCGATTATGACCGTGTGCGTTTGGGTATTGGGCACCCCGGACACAAAGACCGCGTAGCGGGATATGTGCTGTCTGATTTCGCCAAAGCCGATCAAGACTGGCTGGATGATTTAATCCGTGGTTGCGTTGATGGCGCGGCAGCCTTGGCTGCAGGAGACAGTGCTAAGTTTGGCAACGCTGTGGGCCTGCGTGTAAACCCACCGCGTTCTGGTGGCGGTGGCGGCAAACCGAACGCAAAGCACACCGAGACTGCTGCGCCTGTGACGCCCAAGCCCACAGCACCGAAACAAGACAGCGTGCAACCAGACACACGCAGCCCTTTTGAGAAGCTCAAGGATAAGTTCAAATGATCAACCCGGACACGAGCATGAATGTTCTAGGCGGCCCTTTGGGGCTATGTTCAACAACGCCACTGACAGGCTACTTTCGCGATGGGGCTTGCAACACCTGCACTGAGGATACCGGTTCTCATACAATCTGCGCTGTGATGACGGACGAATTTTTGGCCTATTCCAAGTATGTTGGAAACGACCTGTCGACGCCTCATCCAGAGTTTGGGTTTGCAGGCCTGAAAGCGGGTGATGCCTGGTGCTTGTGCGCGGGGCGTTTTTTGCAAGCCCATGACGAGGGCTGTGCACCCAAGGTCAACCTGGCAGCCACACATTTGCGTGCGCTCGACATCGTGCCCCTAGCGGTCCTGAAATTGCACGCTGCGGACACTGCTTAGCCCCACGACGTCTTCAACAAACTGACGAAACGCAAAACGCAGGGCACCAGAAATACCCTGCGTTTTGTAAATTCAGACCTGTCGAAATACTTTATTCGACGTCGCGCCCTTCGGCACCCATTTTCATGCCAAGGTGACGTGCAACGGTGAAGATGTCTTTGTCCCCACGTCCACACATGTTCATGACGATCACGTGGTCTTTCGGCAATGTTGGCGCGATTTTTATCACATGCGCCAAAGCGTGAGAGGGCTCAAGCGCAGGAATGATACCTTCGGTGCGACACGAGAATTGGAACGCCTCAAGCGCCTCTTTGTCGGTTATCGACACATATTCAGCGCGTTTGGTGTCGTGCAACCATGCATGCTCAGGTCCGATACCAGGGTAATCAAGGCCAGCTGAAATCGAGAATCCTTCCAAGATTTGACCATCGTCATCTTGCAACAAATACGTCCGGTTGCCATGCAGAACGCCAGGGCGTCCGCCCGTCAAAGACGCGCAATGTTCCATCTTGGAATTCACGCCTTTGCCGCCCGCTTCCACGCCGATGATACGTACGCTTTTGTCATCCAAGAACGGGTAGAACAGCCCCATGGCGTTAGACCCACCACCGATGGAGGCAATCACTGTATCAGGCAAACGCCCTTCGCCTTCGTGCTCAGGCAACTGCCAGCGCACTTCTTTGCCGATGATCGCTTGGAAATCGCGCACCATTTCAGGGTAAGGGTGTGGACCAGCCACTGTGCCGATGCAGTAGAACGTGTTGTGGACGTTGGTGACCCAATCGCGCAAACCATCGTTCATCGCGTCTTTCAGCGTGCCACGGCCAGAGGTCACAGGCACCACTTCAGCGCCGAGCAACTTCATACGGAAGACGTTTGGCGCTTGGCGCTCAACATCATGCGCGCCCATGTAGATCACGCATTCAAGACCAAACTTGGCACATACAGTCGCTGTCGCCACGCCGTGCTGACCAGCACCGGTTTCAGCAATAATACGCGTCTTGCCCATACGGCGTGCCAAAATGATTTGGCCTAACACGTTGTTGATTTTATGCGCGCCAGTGTGGTTCAGTTCGTCACGTTTAAGATAAATCTTTGCGCCGCCAAGCTCGTTGGTCATGTTCTCTGCAAAATACAGCGGGCTTGGACGGCCCACGTAGTGCTTCCACAGATAATCCATCTCGGCCCAAAAGCTTGGATCGGTCTTTGCTTTTTCAAACTCTTCCTCAAGACTGAGGATCAAAGGCATCAATGTTTCAGACACAAAGCGTCCGCCATAATTGCCAAAGCGGCCCTTTTCGTCTGGACCATTCATAAAGCTGTTGAAAAGATCGTTCATTTTATCCCTCGAATCCAAACTCAGCTTTTAGCACCTGGAAGAGCTCTTGTGCCGAGTTTTCGTCAAATTGCAGCGTTTGGCTAAGTTTTCCCGGAACATCCCGATCGTCAGAGCCATATGAGTTCAGTTGCAGAATTTTCATTCCATTGCTTTCTGATGCGATATAGCGGCATTCCAAACGTGTCGGATGCAGCGACCTAATTTCCCGGTCCTCATCTTTGCTAATTTTATGTACAAATGCCATCCAAAGTCCCCTTCAAAGAAACAATTAGCGCACAGCTGCCGGGCGGTAAAGCTATGCAGCTTTATCGTGGGGAAAATACTCACATCTTCAGAGGAAAAGTCGAAAGGGATGTTCAAGCTGCGCGGATAGCTTCGATAAAAGCATGGATCTTAGCGGCATTTTTAACACCCGGTGCGCTTTCCACGCCAGAGGACACATCCACCTGCTTGGCACCGGTCAATTGAATGGCCTGCACAACGTTCTCAGGTGTCAAACCACCGGCCAACATCCATGGCGCGTTCCAGCCGCGTTTTGAAATCAGACGCCAGTCAAAGCTCAGCCCATTGCCGCCAGGCAAAGCCGCACTCTTGGGCGCTTTGGCATCTACCAACACCTGATCGCTGACCAACCCGTAGGCATCGAGTGCCTGAATGTCTTGCGGCCCAGCGACACCAACAGCCTTCATCACAGGAAGGCCATAACGCGCACGGATCGCCTTGACCCGTTCTAAGTCTTCCGCGCCGTGTAGCTGCAACATATCGATAGGCACCTCGCCCATCAAATGATCCAGCTCTGCGTCGGTGGCATTCACAACCAAGGCCACTTTGGCCACACCAACAGGCACGTCCAAAGCCAGATCGCGCGCGACAGGCACCGAAACATTGCGGGGAGACTTTTCGAAGAACACAAAACCAAGATATTGCGCGCCCGCTTCAACAGCAGACGCGACGGTTTCGGGCGTTTTCAGCCCGCAAATTTTAACGCGAGTATCCATTTTTTATGACTTTAAGCGTCAAGCAAAGCGAGCACTTCATCGCCTTCAGATTTAGCCTTGGCGACCTTAAGCTTAGACACTTCGCGTGCCAGCTGATCTTTTTCGCGGCGATGTTTGACCGCGGCTGCGCGATGTTTGTATTCGCGCATCCATTCCCAAATGAAACCGATCAACAGCCCCGCGATGATCGCGCCAAAAATAACGATGAACATCGGCAATGAAACTGAATAGCCAATGCCCAAATATTCTGCCAGCTCAGCCGGCAAAAGATCAAGCGTCACAACAGCACGGTTGGCCAAAGCAATAGTGATAAGCGCGACAGCAAGTGCCGCGAGAAAAACATAACGGATGGTGCGCATTGGGCGCTCCTTACTCTTCGTTTAAACGGTCGCGGAGCAACTTGCCGGTTTTGAAAAACGGAACATGTTTTTCATCAACAGGAACACTTTCGCCAGTCCGTGGATTGCGTCCCATTCTGGCATCACGCTTCTTGACTGAAAACGCGCCAAAACCGCGCAGCTCGACACGGTCACCTTTGGCCATAGCTTCGATAATTTCTTCAAAGATCGTATTCACGATCCGCTCGACGTCCCGCTGGTATAGATGCGGGTTGTCGTCTGCGATCTTCTGAATGAGTTCAGATCGGATCATGAAAAGGTCCCCCTAATAAATTGACGCTTCGCCTTCTGAGCATAGCAACCTCCCAAGACTATAGGACGCGAATTTCCATCGTGGAATAGATTCCTTGACTGCTATGTCTGTTTTTTCACCCCTAATGCGCTGATCTTGGGTCAAAATTCTGAAAAAGTACGCATTTTAAGGTACGGGACCACCGATTGGATGCACAAACTTATCCATCCGAACTTTTACGATTCGCTTGCGGGCTACAGATCCAGCACCAATCTGAACAGGCCGTTGCCTGACAATCCTTCGACATTTCGCGATGTGAGCAAAGCTACAAAAAAACGGCCCCGCGCAAAACGCAGGGCCGTCCAATTTTTAAGACTGTATCGCTTGCGCGATATTAGTCTTCAGATTTCAAAGCTGCACCAAGGATATCGCCCAAGGATGCGCCGGAGTCAGAAGACCCGTACTGTTCAACTGCTTCTTTTTCTTCAGCGATTTCACGTGCTTTGATGGACAGGCCAAGACGACGTGTCTTTTGGTCCACATTGGTCACGCGTACGTCAAGCTTGTCGCCAACGTTGAAACGCTCAGGACGCTGGTCAGCGCGATCACGTGCAAGGTCAGAACGACGGATGAAGGATTTCGCGCCTTCATACTCAACTTCAACGCCGCCTTCTTCGATCGCTGTCACAGTGACAGTTACGATAGAGCCGCGTTTCACGCCTTCAACTGCGCCAGAGAAGCTGTCGTCGAGGGCTTTGATGGAGAGAGAAATACGCTCTTTCTCAACGTCAACTTCGGTGACAACCGCTTTAACAACATCCGCTTTGCGGAAGTTCTGGATGGCTTCTTCGCCGCGCTCGTCCCATGACAGGTCGGAGAGGTGAACCATGCCGTCGATGTCGCCTGGGAGACCAACAAACAGACCGAATTCGGTGATGTTTTTGACTTCGCCTTCAACTTGCGTGCCCTCAGGGTGTGTTTCAGCGAACACTTCCCATGGGTTACGTTGAGTCTGTTTGAGACCCAAAGATACGCGACGTTTAGAAGAATCGATTTCCAGAACCATCACTTCTACTTCTTGAGATGTAGAAACGATTTTGCCTGGGTGTACGTTTTTCTTGGTCCAAGACATCTCAGACACGTGTACGAGACCTTCAACACCTGGCTCAAGCTCAACGAATGCGCCGTAGTCAGTGATGTTGGTGACGCGACCCATGTGCACTGTTTCGAGTGCAAATTTGGCTTCAACAGCATCCCAAGGATCATCTTGCAATTGTTTCATGCCCAAGGAGATACGGTGTGTCTCTTTGTTGATTTTGATCACTTGAACGTTGATGCTCTCACCGATTGTGAGGATCTCGGATGGGTGGTTCACACGACGCCATGCCATGTCAGTGACGTGGAGCAAGCCGTCTACGCCGCCAAGGTCAACAAACGCACCATATTCGGTGATGTTCTTAACAACGCCTTCAACAGCTTGACCTTCAGTAAGGTTGCCGATGACTTCAGCGCGCTGTTCTGCACGAGATTCTTCGAGGATAGCACGACGAGAAACAACGATGTTGCCACGACGACGGTCCATTTTAAGAATTTGGAACGGCTGCTTGAGACCCATAAGTGGGCCAGCGTCACGCACGGGGCGTACGTCAACTTGGGAACCTGGCAAGAAGGCCACGGCGCCGCCGAGGTCAACTGTAAAGCCGCCTTTGACGCGACCAAAGATAGCACCGTCAACGCGCTCTTCAGCAGCGTAAGCTTTTTCAAGACGATCCCATGCTTCTTCGCGACGCGCTTTGTCACGAGAAATAACAGCTTCGCCACGTGCGTTTTCAACACGGTCGAGGAACACTTCAACCTCATCGCCAACAGCGATGGAGGGAGCTTCGCCCGGGTTGGAGAATTCTTTAAGGTCAACGCGGCCTTCCATTTTGTAGCCTACATCGATGATGGCTTGGCCAGCTTCGATTGCGATGATTTTACCTTTTACGACAGACCCTTCTTGAGGTGTGTCAATTTCAAAGCTTTCTGCGAGAAGAGCTTCGAAGTCTTCCATAGTGATGTTCTGAGCCATGTGGTCTCAATTTCCTTTTCAAACGTCTATTCGGGCCGTGCGGTTGTCTCCGCAGGTCTTTGGGTTGCATTGGTCATTGAAAACAAAGCGCTTTTGCAAAACAATAAAGGCCAAAGGTTTCCCTTTGGGCCCTGCGTTTCTGCATCTCGCGACTCTTACGGTCTTCTAGACAGGGCAGCACTTAGCCCCGAATCCCCTTAAATGCAAGGGTATTCGGGTAATTTGGGCTCTGGCAAAACGGGTATCGAGGGCGAACTCAGGACGTTCTCAGCTTCACCAAGGCCACCACCTGCGCCACGGCATCTTCGATGCTCATGTTTGAGGTGTCGATGATGGTCGCATCTGCAGCAGGTTTAAGCGGGGCAGCGGCGCGGGCGGAATCGCGCTCGTCGCGTTCGCGCAGGTCGTGCAAAACTTGATCAAGGGTGGTGTCTTCGCCAACAGAAATCAGCTCGGCAAAGCGGCGTGCGGCGCGAACCTCGTCTGAGGCGGTGACGTAGAGTTTCACATCTGCCTCAGGGCAAATCACCGTGCCGATATCGCGCCCATCCAAAACAGCGCCACCAGAGCGGCGCGCGAAAGCCTGTTGAAAGTCGACCAAAGCCTCGCGCACCTCTGCGATGGCAGCCACACGGCTGGCCGCTTGACCTGCATCACCAGAGCGCAGATCGTCGCGTTGCAAATCTTCGGCTGTCAGAGTTTGCGCAGCCTCAAGCGGAGACAGACCTTCAAAGGTTTTGACCCCAGTGGCGCGGTACAAAAGCCCTGTGTCCAAATGCGCAAAGCCAAAGGTTTCGGCCACGGCGCGGGACACTGTCCCCTTGCCTGCCGCAGCAGGTCCATCAATCGCTACACAAAAACTCATGCATTTGTCCTTATTTAGGCGTCAAACATTGCAACCGCTCAGGCAGAGCGCAAGCCAAAGTTTTGCATCAGACGTTTGAACGCGTAACTGATGCGCCAAGATCCGCCATCAGAGCCTCGAACACAGGAAACGACGTCGCAATGGGCGAACCGTCATCAACAGAAACCTTTTCATTTGAGGCCATCCCCATCACAAGAAAGGACATCGCAATGCGGTGATCGATAAAGGTGGCGCATGTCGCGCCGCCTTTGACGCCTTTGGGGCCGCACCCGTGAACGATCAGCGTGTCTTGATCCTCTTCGATTACAACACCGCATTTTTCCAAACCGCGCGCCATGGCATCAATGCGATCGCTTTCCTTCACGCGCAATTCCTTGACGCCTTTCATCACTGTGGTGCCTTCCGCAAAGGATGCGACCACAGACAGAATTGGATATTCGTCGATCATTGACGCTGCACGTGCTGGCGGCACCTCGATGCCTTTAAGCTGAGAGTATTTCACCCGCAGATCGGCCACAGGCTCGCCGCCCTCTTCGCGCTCATTTTCAAATGTGATGTCCGCGCCCATTTCAACAAGCGTGGTGTACAGCCCGTTACGGGTGGTGTTTTGGCTCACGCCAGGCACCATAATGTCAGACCCTTCAACGATCAAAGCCGCACAGACTGGGAAGGCAGCAGAACTTGGATCGCGTGGCACAGCGACGACTTGGGGTTTCAATTCGGGACGACCTGTCAGAGTAATCTTGTAGCCTTCAGCCACTTTTTCACTTACAACCTTAGCCCCAAAACCGCGCAACATGCGCTCGGTGTGGTCCCGCGTGGCTTCCTTTTCGATCACCACGGTTTTACCCGGCGCATTCAGCCCCGCCAAAAGCACGGCAGATTTCACCTGAGCCGATGGCATTGGTGTTGAGTATTCCACAGGCGTTGGATCGCCAGTGCCCACAAGTGTCAGCGGCAAGCGCCCGCCGGAACGGCCTACAGACGTGGTGCCAAACAAGGCCAAAGGATCGGTCACGCGACCCATAGGACGTTTGTTCAAAGAGGCATCGCCGGTAAAGGTCACAGCGAAAGGTGACGTGGCCACACAGCCCATGATCAAGCGTACACCGGTGCCAGAATTGCCGCAATCGATCACATTGTCAGGCTCGGAAAATCCGCCAACACCAACGCCGTGCACTGACCATTCGCCTGCGCCGTGATCCACGACCTCCGCGCCCAGCGCTTGCATGGCTTTGGCGGTGTCTAACACGTCTTGGCCCTCAAGCAGGCCAGTGATCTTTGTCTCACCCACGGCCATCGCGCCGAAAATCAACGCGCGGTGCGAAATGGATTTGTCGCCAGGCACAGAGGCCACGCCAGACAAAGGGCCAGATTTGCGGGACGTCATCGGAATGGGGGTGCCGTGGCCGGACATGGGTCTCTCCTCATACAGCGCGGGCGCTGATACATCATTTGCAGAATTGATAGCGCAAACAGAAAATAGGGTCCATCCGCGTCGTCGTCATAAAGCCAACTTTGGTGGTCAATTTTGGCATCATCCGCTTAGGGGCGGCGGAACGTCATGTAATGCGGCGTGCGGCCTTCGCGCAGCGCTTTTTGCTCATAGCGCGTCGAAATCCAATCCGGCCAAGACACATTCAGATCTTTCGGGTCGCCTTCAAAGACAAACCCTGCCTTTGGCACCTCTTTCATCGTTTGGCGCACATAATCAGGAATGTCTGTGGCCACGCGAAATTCAGTGCCCGGCTTCATCGCTTTGAACAGCGGCACCAAGTGTTCTTGCGTCACGAAACGCCTGCGGTGATGACGCGATTTTGGCCAAGGGTCAGGGTAGTTCAAAAACGCCTTTTCCAAGCTTTCATCAGGCACAACATCAAATAGATCGCGCACATCGCCGGGATGCACCCAGATGTTTTGCGTGCCGAGCTTGCGGATTTTACCCAAAAGCATAGCGACACCGTTTATGAACGGCTCGCAACCGATGATTTCGACCTGCGGATAGGTGTCGCCCATATGCACCAAATGCTCGCCACCGCCGAACCCAATTTCCAGCCACACAGGTTTGCCTTTGAATTTGGATTCCATGTCTATAGGCGTGCGATCAGGATTGACGTCCCACCCCACGCCACCAGGGGCCAGCGCATCTAGATCCTCCACCAGGTAGTCTTTTTGCGCTTGGTTCATCGTCTTGCCATGGATGCGGCCATAGAAATTGCGCCAAGGCGCACCGGATTGGTGCGCACCGGGAGGCCTCTTTTTGGGTGTGTTCTTATCAGTCATGGGCAGCGATTTATCAGGGGTTTAGCGCGGCGGCAACCATTGCCTGACATCACAGCTGACACCTTGGCACGGCTTAGGCC
Source organism: Pacificibacter sp. AS14 (assembly GCF_038899935.1). NCBI lineage: Bacteria > Pseudomonadati > Pseudomonadota > Alphaproteobacteria > Rhodobacterales > Roseobacteraceae > Pacificibacter > Pacificibacter sp. AS14. The sequence goes on along the minus strand of NZ_JBBMQI010000011.1, from coordinate 88,517 downwards.
AGTTGGATCACAAATAATCCGCCAATCATCATTGCTATACCAAGCCCGCGCAGCGCTGTGATCTGGTTTTGCACTGCCCCAAAAAGACCAAATTGATCTATCAAGGCCGCCGCAACCATTTGCCCCAAAAGCACAACGAACACAGCATTTCCCACGCCGAATCTTGGCGCAATTGTCGTGATCGAAACAATATAGAAGGCAAACAGCACGCCCCCGAGAAACAGATACCATGGCTGCGCAAAGATATTTGCAAAACCATCTCCTTGCTCGAAAAACACTTTATAAGTCAAAGCAGCCGCACAGGCGACAGATGTCAAGATCGCTGCAGCGATTGCGGGTGATCCTAACCGCGCACCAAGCTGCGCGTTCATCGCCGCAAAAATCGGTATTCCAATACCTGCAAAAAACATCATCACAGGGTCACGCAAACTCTCAGACATAGCTCTTTCCTTAATCACTGCCTCTGCGACTCAATTGCGATATCGTCTGTCGCGTGCTCTTGGCCGTGATCGACACATATAACAGGTGCTTTTGCAAGTCACCCACGCCCGCGATAGGGTGGCACGCCTTGGTCGGGAATCCACAGATCCTTGGGCTCTGGCCCAGAGGCCCAAAACACATCGATCGGAATACCGCCGCGTGGATACCAATATGCTCCAATGCGCAGCCATTCAGGGTCCAACAATTCCGTCAATCTCTTGCCTATATAGACGGAACAATCCTCGTGAAATGCGCCATGATTGCGAAATGACCCCAAAAACAGTTTGAGCGACTTGCTTTCAACCAACCAATCACGCGGCACGTAATCGATCATTAAATGACCAAAATCAGGCTGACCTGTCATGGGGCAAAGAGAGGTAAATTCAGGCGCAGTAAAGCGCACGGCGTAACGCTCGCCTGCATGGGTATGCGGCACCCGTTCGAGTTGGGCATCGTCTGGAGAATTGGGCAATTTTGTTGCGCCACCCAGCTGCGTGAGTTTGCTTGTGTCTGTTTGAACCATGGGTCACCTTTGAAATTTTAGCCTATTCTAACCTTGGCCCAAACAAAGCAAAAGGGCGAGGTTGCCCCCGCCCTTTGAAAATGCCAGATGACGCGACTGTTAGATTGCGTTGATCAGGGCTTGCACCAAATCAGTGCGTTCCCACGAGAAACCACCATCAGCCTCAGGGGCGCGACCAAAGTGACCGTATGCTGCCGTGCGCGCATAGATTGGCTTGTTCAAATCAAGATGGGTGCGAATACCGCGTGGCGTGAGATCCATAACCTTTGGAATGGCCGCCTCGATCAGCGCCGGGTCTGTATCGCCAGTGCCATGCAGATCAGCATAGATCGACAAGGGCGCAGAGACACCAATCGCGTAAGACAATTGGATCGTGCAGCGCTTGGCCAAGCCAGCCGCCACAACGTTTTTCGCCAAATAGCGCGCAGCATAGGCCGCAGAGCGATCCACTTTGGTCGGATCTTTGCCAGAGAACGCGCCACCACCGTGAGGGGCAGCACCGCCGTATGTATCAACAATGATTTTGCGCCCTGTCAGGCCCGCATCACCATCAGGACCGCCGATGACAAATTTACCTGTTGGATTCACGTGCCACACAGTTTCTGGCGTGATCCACCCTTCGGGCAAGACCTCCAAAATATACGGCGTGATCAGATCACGCACATCTGCTGACGACATGGACTCGTCAAGGTGCTGTGTGGATAAAACCAAGGATGAAATGCCGACGGGTTTGCCGTCACGATATTGCACAGACAATTGTGATTTCGCATCCGGCCCCAAGCGTGGCTCGGTACCGTTTTTGCGCACTTCGGCCAAACGACGCAAAATCGCATGGGCGTATTGGATCGGCGCAGGCATAAGCGCTTCGGTCTCATCCGTGGCATAGCCAAACATGATCCCTTGATCGCCTGCGCCTTCGTCTTTATCGCCAGCCGCATCAACACCTTGGGCGATATGTGCTGATTGTTCGTGCAGATAGTTAGACACTTTGAGCGTGTTCCAATGGAACTTATCCTGCTCATAGCCGATGTCACGCACGCAGTCGCGCACGATACCGTCAATTCTCCCCATGTATTCGGTGAGTTTTTCGGGATCAGACAGGCCAACTTCGCCGCCGATCACAACGCGATCTGTGGTCGCAAATGTTTCGGCTGCAACCCGTGCTTCGGGTTCTTCGGTCAAAAATGCATCTAGAACGGCATCGGAGATGCGATCACACACTTTATCGGGGTGGCCTTCGGAAACAGATTCCGAGGTGAAAATATAATCTTTACGAGACATGGGGTGGTGCTCCGTTTTTTCATGTCGCCCATCACGTCAGGAAGCCGTTGTGGCGGGCCGATATGGTAAGTGCGATATAGCGCTGCCTTGGTAGGGTCAAACTGTTTTTCGAGAACGTCGACCAAGTGGCAACAGATATGTACTTAGCGCAAGAAGGCTTAAAAAACCAAAAACGCCCTGTTCGCCAAAGCGCGCATAAAACGTAGGCGGCAGTGCTGCGGGCAGCGCTGCGGTCACAGCCCCCGCCTGCCCCAACGGGATAAATGCTTGAATGCGACCGCGCGCATCAGTGATGGCTGAAATGCCGGTATTGGCCGCGCGCACCATCGGCAGGCCGGTTTCAATGGCTCGGAATCTGGCTTGTGCAAGGCTTTGTTGCGGGCCCGTTAGAGTGCCAAACCAAGCGTCATTGGTGATCTGTAGCAACCAATCGGGCCGCTCAACACTGCGGGCATCACGCGGAAAAATCGCCTCGTAACAGATCAACGGCAACGCTTTGCCCAAAGCGCCAAAGTCGAACAACATCTCGTCTTGGCCTGCTGAGAACCCAAAGCCAGCTTGCGCCGTGAACGTCCGCAAACCGATAGCCGTCATGAGTTTAGGCAAAGGCATATATTCGCCAAATGGCACCAAATGGCGCTTGTCATAAATTGCCTCAACGGTGCCATTCGCGCCAATCACTGCGGCGGAATTATACCCTTGAAAGCCTTCAACACGTTGCAGGCCAACGACAGCTGTTGCGGCCCCAGAGCGCTCAGCCACCAGTTCAAGATAAGTCTCAGCTGCATAAAGAGGAGTCGGTATCGATGTTTCGGGCCAAATGACCAGATCAGCACCTTCTGGAGCCGACAAATCCAAGGCGCGCTCGAAAAAGATAGGAATATAAGCGGGGTCCCATTTGAGGTGTTGTGTCGCATTGGGTTGGACGATGCGCAAACTGTGGGGTGTATCCTGTGGCACAGGTGAATTGAGGTGCCACGCGCCCAAACCAAGCAAAGCCGCAAATCCCAGAACGGGGATAAGCGCCGCGCGCAAGGTGCGCACCAAACAGGCATGAGCAAACAATGCAGCAAGGCCAAAGGTCAACGCCGTGAGGCCATAAGGGCCAACAAAGGCAGCAAGCTGTGCCACGGGGGTGTCGAGCCAAATATAGGCAGGCAAGGCCCAAGGAAAACCGGTAAACAGATAGCCGCGCAGCAGTTCTGCTAGCGACCAAAAGACCGTAAGCGTCAACAGCCCTGCGCCAAAGCGTTTGGAACAATAAAAGGCGGCACTCCAAAAAAGAGCCAAGCCCCCTGCCATCCCAAACAAAGCGAAGGGGATCATCCATCCGTGGCGTGCAGGCTCGACCAAAAACGGTTCTGCGATCCAAAAAATGGAGCTTAAAAACGTGCCAAAGCCAAGCCACCAGCCCAGCGCCGCCGATTCGCGGGGCGTTTTGGCGCCCACAAAAAGGTAGGCGCCAATACTCAACCCGATAAGCGCAATTGGCCAGGCTTGTAGGGGCGCTTGCCCAAGCCCCCCCGTTAAGCCAGCTAGAAAAGCGATGCAACGCTGCGCGCGGACAGCGCCGTAAAGGCGCTGCGCCAACGACATGTTAGGCCTCAGCCGTTTCTGGAGTGACGGGCAAAACCTGTGCTTTAGGGGCCTTGGCTGCGTTGGGTAAGCGCACACGAATGCGTTTTATCCGGCGTGGATCTGCATCGATGATTTCGAACTCAGCCCCTGACTCATGGGGGATCACTTCACCACGTACAGGTACGCGTCCGGTGAGCAAGAACACCAACCCGCCAAGTGTGTCGATCTCTTCTTCGGCGTCTTCTGGCGTGAGACGCATCCCGATTTCATTCTCGAACTCATCCATCGGCGTTTTGGCCTGTGCCACATAGATTCCATCGCCCTGCAGTGTCCAAAGCTCATCTTCATCGACGTCATGTTCGTCTTCGATTTCGCCGATCACCTGTTCGACCAAATCTTCGAGCGTGACCAAACCGTCAACCCCGCCATATTCGTCGATGACCAAAGCCATATGGGTACGATCAGACTGCATCTTCGTCAGCAACACACCGATGGGCATCGACGGCGGAGCAAAGATCAGCGGGCGCAGCATTTTTGACAGATCAAAATCTTCACCCTTGCCGTTAAACCCGTGAGTAAGTGCGAAATCTTTGAGGTGGATAAGCCCAACAGGTGTGTCGAGCGTCCCGTCGTACACTGGTAAACGCGTATTGCCGCTTTCGCGGAAAACTCTCACCAAATCGTCTTTCTTGATGTCAGACGGCACGGCAGTCATATCCGCTTTGGGCACAGCTACATCATCAACCCGCTTAGAGCGCAGGTTCATCATGCCCAAGCGCCGCAATTGAACAGGCTCGCGCTGTTGCGGCACACTTGTGCTGGGCACATCGTTGTCTGATGATGAGAATGAAGACAATGCACGTGTGATCCAGCTCGGTTTAGAAGCTTCTGGCACGGGGCCATACACATCAGGTGTGTCTTGCGTCGGAGAGAGGCTCATTTCTGAGAGTCTCTTGGGGTCTGGGCGCGCGCAATGCGCTGCCGTAGAAGACCCAGGCTCGGTGTCGCCCATGTGTCCTTTCCAAAATTGATAGCCGAAATGCGGCCTAATGTCCTAATATGGGTCAGGTATACCTAAAGTTTCAAGTAGTTCTGACTCAAGTTGTTCCATTAGCGATGCATCTGCATCACTAATATGGTCATAACCCAGCAAATGTAAAATTCCGTGAACAGTCAAATGGGTCACATGGTGCTCAAACGGCTTGCCTGCATCACGCGCTTCTGCATCACATGTGTCGTATGAAATGGCGATATCACCCAACTCAATAGTGCCAAAGACATCTGCTTCAGGCAGCTGTGGCACGCAGCCTTCATCTGCGCCACGTTCCTGCGCAGGCCAAGACAGCACATTGGTGGCTTTATCTTTTTCGCGAAAATCCGCATTCAGCTCTTTGATACGCGCATCGTCGCAAGCCAAAATAGAGACCTCGCAATCGTCTGCATCAAGTTCCAAACGCTTGCATATTGTTCTTAAGGCCACACCTGATATGGCCTCAAGATCGAGGGCATCGTTCCACCGCGCATCGACGATATCTATATCTATATGCATACGCAAAGCGCCTTATGTTCAAGCTTCATCAGCAAAAAAAACGCTGCAAGTCGGATAATTCTACCGCCAGGCCTCCCGCTTATCTTGCCTCATCAGCCTCATAGGCTTCAATGATCGCCGCGACAAGCGGATGACGCACCACGTCTTTAGAGGTGAAGTAATTGAACGAGACCTTTTTAACCCCCGCCAAAACCCGTTCGGCATCCCGCAAGCCTGAGGCCATGCCACGCGGCAAATCGATCTGGGTGCGATCACCCGTGATCACCATACGAGAGCCCTCGCCCAAACGGGTCAGGAACATCTTCATTTGCATCGTCGTGGCATTTTGTGCTTCATCCAAAACCACAAACGCGCGGCTCAAGGTGCGACCACGCATAAAGGCCAGCGGCGCGATTTCGATGGTTTTTTCTTCTTTGAGTTTCGAAATCAACTTGGCAGGCAAAAAATCATCCAGCGCATCATAAAGCGGCTGCATGTAAGGATCGACTTTTTCGCCCATATCACCCGGCAAAAAGCCCAAACGTTCGCCTGCTTCCACAGCAGGGCGCGATAGAATGATTTTGTCCACATGGCCGTTGATGAACATATTCACGCCCACGGCCACAGCCAGATACGTCTTGCCCGTACCCGCAGGCCCAATGCCAAAGGCCAATTCGTTGTTGTACAGGCTTTCTACATAGGTTTTTTGCGCTTGAGTGCGCGGCTCAATCGTTTTCTTACGGGTTTTGATCTCAGAGCCCGTGCCTTTGAACATCTCGATTTGGTCGGCTGGGAACGCACCATCACCACGACGCGCATCCACTTTACCAGACTGAGCTTTGTTGCCTTTGCCCATGCGAATGGTTCCGGCGATCTCGCCTTCGTCGATATCGCGTCCAGCGTCCAATTTCAGGTAAAGTTCTGTCAGGGTCGAGCAAGCCAGTTCGCGTGGCTCTTCTTCGCCCATAACAGCCAAGATATTCCCACGTCGTACAATTTGAACCGAAAGGTTGGTTTCGATCTGCGCCAAATTGCGGTCGTATTCACCGCACAGGTCAATTAGCGATCGGTTATCATCAAACTCAAGCAGAGTTTCAAAACCGTTTTCTTGTGTTCGCGGGGGTGTCAGCGCGCTGGTGGCCAAATGTCTCTCCGACTCTAAAGGGCTATAACCCAATGGTGCCAAGGGATTGTGGTCAGCGCAAGCCATGATACAAAATATTCACACAGTCGTGCAAAATTTGGCGCATCCTTAGTCACCGCGTCAGTTCTACTGTCAGTGCTGATCAACAAAAAAGCCGCCCCCAAAGGAGCGGCTTTTAAACAACTGAATGTTCGAAACCTTAAATCGCGTCACCAAAGACTGATCCTGATTTAAACGGACCAATCGCTGTGTTTGGAGCAGCAGAACCTGAACAAACGGGTTTACCATATTTGTCAACGCGTGGAGACAAATAGCCCTCTACACCATCATCGATGATCCAGTGGTCACACCCAATGGGGTCAATCCAGATACCCGCTTGCAATTGCGACAGATGCTTGGCGTCAAGCCCGCGGTCAATTGTTTTGTCTTGTTTTCCACCAGAGGATACACCTTCGGTTACAACGCTTTCACATGCTGACAAGGAAGCAGCGACACCAAGAATGGCAATGACTTTGATAGCTTTCATTCTTTCGCTCCTTACTTGATACAGATAATTTCAACACGGCGGTTTTTTTGCATGCCTGCAGCCGTCCCGTTGGACGCGATTGGCATACGCTCACCGTACCCACGAACATCCGCGATGCGTGCGCCTGTGCCGGTTGCAATTTTCGCAACGGCATTGGCACGATTGTAGCTCAGACGCATGTTGTATTCGTCTGACGCGCGGCTGTCTGTGTGGCCAATGACAGTGTAAGCTGTGGCACCCGCTTGCGCGAAGAAGTCTGTAAGACGTTTGCGACCCGCCGCAGAAATCGTATACTTATCTGTTGCGAAAAGCTGGTCTGAATTCATAACAGCACAAGCCTGAACGGGGTGACACGTTGGGTTGCCCTGACGATCAACTTTAAGGTCCATGTAGCCCTCAACACCGTCATCCATGACCCAGTGTTCGCATCCATCGGGATCGATCCAAATGGTGGGCGCATAGCGTTCGCCATTCACTGTACCAGAAATCACTTGTGCCTGCGCGGCAGTTCCAACGAAAGCCGTGGCGGCGATCAAAGAGCCCGCAAGTACTGCTCGTCCTTTAGAAAGAAGTTCGTTTACCACGTCTTCAGTCCCCCTTGTTAACGTTTTCGGAGTATTTCACTATACACCCCAACATAAACCACGTTTTGGCGCTCTACTCACAAATATAGGGGTAAGATAGCAAACTTCGTGGCGTTGTGAAGAAAATTCACCACATATTGTGTCGATACAGGCTACTATCCCTAAAATGTGGCCACATTGTCAATTCTAGGGAAATCGCCGTGCCATTTTTTTCAACGCTCCGGCGCAAATCGGTCGCGTTGCAAGCAAGACCTTGGATCAGTCGATCAACTTGCCCTCTAAAGAATTCGTCTTGCTTTGGGTGATTCTCACAGTACGGATATCACCAATTGCGACCACTTCAACGGGGGCGTGAACGGCATGCAGATATTCGGATTTCCCGATCATTTGCCCCTCAAGGCGACCTTTTTTCTCGAACAACACGGACACATCGCGGCCCACCATGCTTTCTTGGAACGCATATTGCTGCTCGGTAATCAACGCTTGCAGGCGGTGAAGACGCTCCATAGCCACATCGTGCTCGACCATTTTATCGTCTTTTTCTGCAGCAGGTGTTCCCGGACGCGGAGAGTATTTGAATGAATAAGCCGAGGCGTAGCCAACCTCACGCACAAGCGCCATCGTGTCTTCGAAATCTTGTTCTGTCTCACCAGGGAAGCCAACAATAAAGTCGCCGGACAAGGCCATGTCAGGACGCGCCTCACGCATGCGCTCCATCAAGCGGATGTACTGTTCGGCCGTGTGCTTACGGTTCATCGCTTTGAGGATTTTGTTCGATCCAGATTGCACGGGCAGGTGCAGGTACGGCATCAATTTTTCGCAATCACCATGCGCTGCGATTAAGTCGTCTTCCATGTCATTAGGATGAGATGTGGTGAAACGGATACGCTCCAACCCATCAACTTTCGCCAAATTACGAATGAGCTTTGCTAAGCCCCAAGTGTCTTTCGAGCCGCCTGACGCCTGACCATGATAGGCATTAACATTCTGGCCCAAAAGCGTAATCTCGCGCACGCCACGTTCGACCAAATCCTGCGCCTCGCGCAGAACGCGGTCCGCTGGACGCGACACTTCGGCACCACGCGTATAGGGCACAACACAAAAGGCGCAGAATTTATCGCAGCCCTCTTGGACTGTTAAAAACGCTGCTGGCGCACGGCGCGCTTTGGGGCGGTTTGGCATGGCTGTGAATTTATCAATCTCTGGAAAATCCGTATCAACAGCCGTAACGCCATTGCCCACTTTGGCTTCCAGTTCGGGCAGACGGTGATAGGCTTGCGAGCCCACAACCAAGTCGACCATGGGTTGGCGTCGGATGATCTCTTCACCCTCGGCTTGCGCCACACAGCCCGCAACGCCAATTTTAAGGTTCGGGTTCGCCAGCTTAATGTCTTTATAGCGTCCAAGATCTGAATAGACCTTTTCGGCCGCTTTTTCGCGGATGTGACACGTGTTGAGCAAAATCATATCAGCCTCTTCGGGGCTGCTGACCTCGGCATATCCCGATCCGCCCAGCGCCTCGACCATACGCTCGGAATCGTAAACGTTCATCTGGCAGCCGTAGGTTTTTACGAACAGCTTTTTAAGTTCAGCTTTTGTATCAGCCTTGGTGTCAGACATGCTATTGATCCGTGCGTTTAGGAGGTGTATTTGCTGTGTCTAGCTACACAAAAGCGAAGCGCCTTGCAATCCACTGTGCACGTGGTCTATTTGGCCATCAGCGCACAATAGCTGGCCAGTGAGATCAATTTGCCAATTCTTCCACCAAAAATTGTTTCCGTAACGCTTGCAATCCAATGTTATTCATGGCTTTTTCACCGAAAGCGGCAACACTACCATGTGGTGTGCAGGAGACATGATGCGTTTTGACAGCTTAGAGACTTTTCTAAAGGACGGCGCGAGCGCTTTGGCCAAGGGGCCAGTGGCGATTGTTTTTGCCGAAGACCTTATCGAGGTCGATACATGCGTGCGTCATCATTTATCGTTGGGATTCAAATCTTTGATCCTGCTTGGCCCTGACACAATAACCCTACCACCAGCAGTCGAATTAAAAGTCCATAGAGTCGTCTATGACACCCGCGCCCCAAATATGCTGACCAACGCGGTCAACGCCTTGATTGCGGCCGCACCCGGCATCTGGATGTACTATTGCTATAATGCTGAATATTTATTCTATCCGTTCTGCGAAAACCGGACGGTTGGCGACATGTTGATTTTCCATACTGAAGAGCGCCGCTTTGGAATGCTCACTTATGTGGTTGATCTGTACGCGGGCGATTTGGGGGATGCCCCTAATGCAGTCTCTTTAGAAGACGCGCATTTGGACAAATCTGGTTACTACGCATTGGGCCGCTCTACCGTTGATGGCCCCAAAGAACGCCAGCTCGACTTTTTCGGCGGGCTGCGGTGGCGGTTTGAAGAACACATGCCCGCCACGCGACGTCGCATTGATCGCATTGCCATTTTCAAATCCCAAAAAGGGCTGGAACTGCGCGAAGACCACACGTTCAACATGGAAGAATACAATACGTTTTCATGCCCGTGGCACCACAACATCACAGCCGCCATTGGCAGTTTTCGAACCGCAAAAGCATTAAAGTCCAATGCTGGGTCGGCCTTTGATATCGAAACGTTCCGCTGGCACAACTCGATCGAGTTTGAATGGCATTCGCAACAGCTGCTTGATCTGGGCCTCATGGAGCCGGGTCAATGGTTTTGAGTGCTAGGCACAGCTGTTTAAAATTGACATGGCGCTGTTTCTACCCAAGCCTCAATTGCAGCCGCGTTACGCTCATTTGAATTAAATTTTTTCCATGTCGCGAGCCTTACCTCCAGCCGAACATCGCTTCCGCGCCTACATGAAGTCGTTCGACCATTTGCAATAGATGCCTTGTAAGATGCCCACACTGTGGCACAGCTCGACGATGCTGTCCTCCCGACACAACCATACCCAGATTACATCAAATTGGTCAGCTTATGCTTGAACGACAATAACATGAAGAATTGGCGATCCCTTGAGGACTCGAACCTCAAACCTGCTGCTTAGAAGGCAGCTGCTCTATCCAGTTGAGCTAAGGGACCACTGTGTGCGTTTTTGCGTGACTGGCGCGGGATTATCAAGCCGAAATCGCAACTATATGCGACTCATATTGGGTCTTGGTGGCGCAAGTGCACATGCCTCAGAACATCGCTGCGCTTGGCGTTTGAAGCTGGCGCGATTTATGCAACAAAAAGGCCCTTTGCAAGCAAGGAGCCTTTCACCGTGGTTGCCATTGGTGTCAGTGCGTCCAAACCGTGCGGCGTGCTGTCGCGAAATTTTCGCCGTAGCCACCTTTGCGAATTTTATGCGCGCGTTTTTGTGGCTCACTCACTGTGAAGGCCATGCCTTTGTCTTCGGCATAAGCAATTGCGGCCTCTTTGCTGTCGAATTTCATGCGCACTTGGGCTTGTGTGTCTGTGCTGGAGGTCCACCCCATCAAAGGATCAATATCGCGCGCACTGGCAGGCGCAAAATCCAAAACCCAGTCTTTGGTCTTGGCTTGACCGGACTGCATTGCATTGCGGGCTGGCTGATAAATACGGGCGCGCATTGGGGACTCCTTGTTTGTTATTCGGGTTATCTCTGTTTCCGAGATGCATTTCAAGTCAAACCACGCTTAGATCATCGGGATAAAGCCTCAAATGACGCCATAAACAGGCCAAAGTATGCCTCATGAGCACGTAAGACAAAAATTTAAGGGGTAAGGGGGTGACTGCCCGACCTTGAATGCGGAGCGAGGGGTGCTGGGGTGTACATTCAATGTCGAGCAGTCTTTTTCGCTGCTTGCCAGATTAAGCTAAAATGCGATCCATTTTTACGCAAGGAAAAATACCGTTAAGATTGTATAATTTTAAATAAAACTCGCCCTAAAGTGGTGATCCTTTATTAACTAATCTAAATTTGGAGGGGTAAGGCACTGACGTTGCCCTAAATACATTAGATCTCAATGACGAAACGTGGGCCCAAAAGGCCTCCTGCCCCGTTTTTCACAGACTCAGTAAGTTATACTGACAGTTCTTGCCAGTCATAGCCTTGAACCTTTGCCGCCGCAGCGCAAGTATAGGGCAACCTCTAAAGGACTTTTCCGCATGGCCTACGCCCACAACGACAAACGCACACTCGACGACAGTGCGGTTCTGTCCAACCCTGCCCCTGACATCGCCGCGCGCCCCAAGCTTGAGGGCGGCAAACGGTTCATCATGCACTCCAATTTTGAACCCGCAGGTGACCAACCTGCCGCGATCAAAGAAATATCTGCGGCGATCAATGCGGGCGAACACGATCAGGTGCTTTTGGGCGCTACAGGCACGGGCAAAACCTTCACCATGGCGAAAGTCATCGAAGAAACCCAGCGCCCCGCCATCATCTTGGCCCCCAACAAAACACTTGCAGCGCAGCTGTACGGCGAATTCAAAGGCTTTTTTCCTGAAAACGCTGTCGAATATTTCGTGTCTTACTACGACTACTACCAACCCGAGGCCTACGTGGCCCGCTCTGATACCTTCATCGAAAAAGAAAGCCAGATTAATGAGCAGATCGACCGCATGCGTCACTCGGCCACGCGGGCTTTGTTGGAACGTGATGATGTGATCATCGTGGCTTCTGTGTCTTGCATCTATGGCATCGGGTCTGCGGAAACCTACGGCGCGATGACGCAAGATCTCAGCGTGGGTGGTGATTACGACCAGCGCCAAGTCATCGCTGATCTCATCGCGCAGCAATACAAACGCAACGATCACGGATTTCAACGCGGTACGTTTCGTGTGCGGGGTGACAGTCTTGAGATTTGGCCCGCTCACTTGGATGACCGTGCTTGGCGCTTGTCATTCTTTGGCGAAGAGCTGGAAAGCATCACCGAATTTGATCCGCTGACCGGCGAGAAAACCGATACGTTCAAACAGGTGCGCGTCTACGCCAACTCGCATTATGTGACACCGCAAAAGACCATCAAGCAGGCCATCGTGAGCATCAAGAAAGAGCTCAAAATGCGGCTTGATCAATTCAACAACGAAGGCAAATTGCTAGAGGCCCAACGCCTTGAGCAGCGCACCAATTTTGACCTTGAGATGCTTGAGGCCACAGGCGTGTGCAACGGTATTGAAAACTATTCGCGATACCTCACGGGGCGCGCGCCGGGCGAGCCGCCCCCCACCCTGTTCGAATTTATTCCAGATCGCGCCATCGTGTTTGCCGATGAATCCCATGTGTCTGTGCCGCAGATCGGCGGCATGTACAAAGGTGACTTTAGACGCAAAACCACACTGGCCGAACATGGCTTTCGCCTGCCCTCGTGCATGGACAACAGGCCTTTGAAGTTTGAGGAATGGGACGCCATGCGCCCGCAATCGGTGTTTGTCTCTGCCACGCCCAAAGATTGGGAACTGGAACTCACGGGCGGGGTGTTCACCGAACAAATCATTCGCCCGACGGGCCTTTTGGACCCCGTGGTGGAAATCCGTCCTGTGGACACACAGGTCGATGATTTGCTGGACGAAGTGCGCAAACAGGCTGCAAACAATTCCCGCGTTTTGGTAACCACGCTGACCAAACGCATGTCCGAAGACCTGACAGAATACCTGCACGAACAAGGCGTGCGGGTGCGCTATATGCACTCGGAAATTGACACCATCGAGCGGATCGAGATTTTGCGCGATCTGCGGCTTGGGGCCTTTGATGTGCTCATTGGCATCAACCTGTTGCGTGAGGGTTTGGACATTCCCGAATGTGGATTGGTGGCGATTTTGGATGCCGATAAAGAAGGCTTTCTACGCTCTGAGACCTCGCTTATCCAAACCATTGGCCGTGCTGCGCGCAATGCCGAAGGCCGCGTGATTTTGTACGCTGATAAAATCACCGGATCAATGGAACGCGCCATGGGCGAAACGACCCGCCGCCGCGCCAAACAGATGGCCTATAACGAGAAACACGGCATCACCCCGATGACGGTAAAAAAGAACGTCGAAGACGTCTTGGCAGGGCTGTACAAAGGCGATGTCGACATGAACCGCGTCACCGCCACCATCGATGCGCCGCTTGCAGGGGGCAATCTGGCCACCGTGCTGGACGGCCTACGCACCGATATGCGCAAAGCCGCCGAGAACCTAGAGTTCGAAGAAGCCGCAAGACTGCGCGACGAAGTTAAACGGTTGGAAGCCGTGGAACTGGCCGTCGCCGATGATCCGCTGGCGAAACAGGCCGATGTTGAGAAGGCAGTCGTGGATGCCAAGACCGCATCAGGAAGATCAACCGGAGGCCGAGGCGGTATGCGTGGCGGGAATGCTGGACGTCGGGGGCGGAAATAATGAGTATATTGCTCAGCTCTAAAAGCCACTGGGCGAATGAATTAAAGGTCAGATCAAGTCGAGCCAAAATCGCAGAGGAGTTCCTTAAAATTGATGACATAGCTACGTTGTCAGACATCTTAATAATCGGCTCAACTATCTCACGCCGTTTACTCGAAGAAGGTAAACATGGGGCTGCCGCAAGAGACCTTGGCGAGTATCATTTTGCGAGCAGTACATGTCTTAAATTGGATAAACTGCGACGAAAGAACGTGAACCTAAAGGGATGCTTGGAACTTAAAGATCCTCAGAAACCTAAAATCGGCCCCAAAAGACCCCAATTCTCGGTCAATGGCCACAAAACCCTGACTTACTACGACTTATTTTCTCAAATTTTGCATTCGGATCCACTGCAACTTTGGAAATCGCCGATCAGCGAAAGTCCGTGTTTTTATGTCGCATCCACAGAACATTCCTCTACGAAGCAACTATTCTATCGAGTTAGCTGGCAGGATTACGCCAATATTCTCGACGAAATTTCAAATACGCTGATCGAAGAGTGAACCATCCAAATGCACCTACTCCGTCACAGTAAGCCCCAGCATCCGCCAGACTTGCATGCCGCCTCTGTAGTAGAAAATCTTCTTTGCTGGGAAACCGGCTTTGATCATGCGGCGGGCGGCGGTGGGGGATTGGCCGCACCATGGTCCGTTGCAGTACAGCGCCACGGATTTGACCGCATCGCCATCACAGATGAACCCATCGAAATCAAGTTCGCAGCCCAGCTCGTCCAAACGGTCAGCGGCTTGGGTGTAGGGAATGTTCACAGCGCCCGGAATTGCGCCGCCTTTGAAATCTGGTTCAACGCGACTGTCGATCACCATTTGGGTCGGGTCTTGCAGCATCGCGATCAGCTCCAATTCGCCAATGGTGGAGACACCCTCGGCTGGGATCATCGGTTGGATGCAGAAATTCGGACAAGGGCGCGAGGTGCGGGCCCATTCACCCGTGACCATATTGGTCTCGTCTTGGATGCGCGAAATGCTTTGGGGGCCTGTGTCCGTTGGCACGTCAAACTGCATGGCATCTGGCGTGATACCGACGGTGCCATCGGCTTGTGTTTGGGCTTGGGTCACAATCATGGATGTGGCCAAAGATGCCACCAGTCCCGCGGCAATCAAGCGTGTCGCTGGTTTTGAAAGTAATGTCATAGCAAACTCCTCCCTTAAGTCGCGCAAAACGTTGTGAGCGATCTAGAAGAGTATGCGACAAATTTGAATTAAAAGCACTACGACTCAGTGGGAGACCCATGTTTTGGGACAGCGTACCTGCGCTTGCAGGATCAAACGCGATGGAGTTTACCATGTTTTTCCAAGCATTTTCCCAAGCATTTTCTTGCCTGTGCCTTAGTGTCGCCACAGTCTACGAAGCGGCACACCAAATTTTACTAAAACTTTATATTTGGGTGGGTTAACCATAATAAAACCTTGCTGAATGCTTGCCGATTTGCGCACTATTTTAGGTAATGCTGCATCAGAGCTTTTAAACTGTGATGCCACAGCACCTAAATCAGCGCGCAAAATGCCGCCCTGCACAGTCCAGAATGGCCAACGTTTCCGATCCGTTTTCGGGATACAAAGTTAGGACATCACATGCGTATTTTACTTGCAGAAACCAACTGGAATTCGATGGCATTGGCCTCAGGCCTCACCAAAGCAGGACTCATCGTGACCCGCGTCGACGACGGGCACGAGCTGTTAGATTTCGCAAAGTTCGGCGCACAGTCGGCAATCGTTTTTGACCTCAACATGGTGGGCGTAAAAGGCACAACGTTGTTGAAAGAATTACGCGCAAGGCACCCCCGCATGCCGATCTATGTGTTGATGGAAAACGCGCACTGGGACACCCAAAAACTGGCGTTTGATCTGGGCGCGGATGACGTTTTCGTCGGGGATCGCAACGTGAATGTCGCAGCAGCACAAATCATGGCCGGCGTGCGCAGAGCATCTGGATACTCCAGTGCGATCATTTCACTTGGCGCATTGACCTTGGACACTTTGAGCAACACCGCATCGATTGACGGCACCATGATGCAGCTGACACGCAAAGAATACGAAATCTTGGAATTGCTGGCGCTCAACCGCGGAACTTTGGTGACACGCGAAGCCTTCATGAACCACCTATACGCTTGGGACGACGAGCCGGATTCACGAATTATCAACGTCTACCTCAGCCGCATTCGCCATCAAATCGAGGCCTGCGGCGGGGACGCAACGACGCTGGAGACGGTTTGGGGCTTGGGCTACCGCATTTTCGAAATCGAACCCACGCGTCAAGTCGCCTAAGCCTATGGGCCACTCATATAGGGAGCATTTACGCCTGACCGTGACAGAGGTCGTGTCGCAGAGTATGATCTGTGCATGACAGACAAACGTCCTTCCCCGATCCGCGAAACCGACGACACTGCGCGTGCAACAGCCCGTGAGCTTCTGGCCAACGCGCGCCATGTTGCCTTAGCGGTTCTAGACGAAACCGGCGCCCCATCGGTGACACGGGTTGCATTTGGGCAGTCAGAAAGTGGTGCCTTGTTGTCGCTTGTCTCGGACCTATCGGCCCACTCAAAGCGTTTGAAAGCCGACCCGCGGTGCAGTTTGTTGATCGGAGATCCCCCTGCTAAGGGCGATCCGCTTGCGTTTGCACGCTTGACTGTCACGGCTGAAGCGCGATTTTTGTCACGCGACGATCTTAATCACGCCGAGCGCCGCACGGCGTGGCTCGTGTCCCATCCAAAATCGGCTCTCTATATTGATTTTGGAGATTTCAATTTCGTGGTTTTCACGCCTTTGCGCGCAGACCTAAATGGCGGATTCGGCAGAGCCTATCAACTGAGTTCTGATGATCTTGTAATGGAAGCATAGAAACACCGAGACACTTTCGCGCCCCGGTGCATTTTATAATTTTTCGGCGTAGATCAAATTGGTTTGTCCATACGCACTGAGATTTGGACCGAGCCTTCTGTCGCCTCAGGGAAACTCAATCGAACTTGGTTTGAGTCGGTCCCGTAATTGTTGGTGACATAGGGCATGGTACTGACATTGTTACCAGAACTATCGGTCAACTGTTCTGTAAAGACCACAGATTCAACGGTGCGCGCCCAGCCGTCAAAGGGCAGATAGGCACTTGGGTCCAAGGTCCAATTGTTGGCCGTCGACGACTGAGTAAACTCAAGCGTTACAGGGTTAAAGCACGGCTCAGTCACCGCGTTATAGCTGTTCCCCGCAAAGACAATATTGCGCATCCGAGAATTGTCCAATGTGGCAAAGGTGGTGTCCACCTTCTCTACCCGATCAATATTACCGTTAAGCGATTTGAACGTATTGCCCTGCACCGAGAGGCCTTGGATGAAGTGACCACTGCCATATGGCTTTACGACAATCCAGCTGAACCAATCGGCGCTGTCATTAACTGTAAAAATGTTACCTGTGATGGTCAAACCCCCAAAGGAATATTCCGATGAGAAATCTGGCTCGGCGTCATGTTCATTCGTCATCTCGATAAACGAGTTATCGATATAGTTGCCTGTGACGACGGACTTCACGTTCGGGTAGGTGAATACCAGGCCGGCCATCCGCGGGCTGTCGGTATCTGTGTCACCTTGGAACCAATGGTTTCCTGTAAACAAATGACCATTTCCGAAAACGATACCTGTGTGACCGAACCGTTGGAAACGATTTTCGCGCACCTTGGAGTCGTTGGCGTTCACATTAAAGGCGATGGATTGACGCGTTTCTGCGCGAATTGACTGTTCGTTCGACACGAAGAAACAGCGATCAATGATCAAATCCTGACAGCCCGCGCCCGATGATGTAATGCCGCGATTAAGTGGTGATTTGAAATGGCAGTCTCGCATCTGAAAGACCGAGCCTGACAACCCAAGCAACACGCCAGAAGCCCGACCGTTACACAAAAACTCAACATCATCGATGACAAGCTGCGACAGTTTTGAGAAGCCGCTGAAGTCGAAAATGTATTTGTAGCGCGTAAAGGTATAGGTCTGGTTCGCGCTTGCTCCATAAAGCGCCTGACTCAGTTCCAACGTTTGGGCGCCTACATTTACAGAGGTCACATAGACTTCACGCCCAACACCGTTGCCTGTGACATGACTGCCCGGCTGAATGTTGGCGATGTTAGATACATTGGTCAGTTGGCGTTTGTTTGACGTGGAATAGGACGCAGAAGACGTCGAAACATCCAAATTCCAATCTGTTGACTCCTGACAATTGAACTGACCGTTACGGATCACACGACGCACCTCAGAGGTGGTTTTGTTGTCCACCGCTGCTTGCATATCGATAGGGCCGTAAATTTCGATGCGACGACCACACAGATCAAGGCTGTCATGATCCGAAAAATTCAAAAGGGCTTGGAACGCCTTTTTAAAGGCCAAGACCTCATCCCCGAAGGCATCGATATAAGAATTCAAATGGAACTCGCGACGCAGGGCAAGCCGAACGTCATCGTCCATAGTCATTGTGCCTTGGAAAATGGCCTCGTGGACCAAGGTCACAGTGTTTTCCAGCAGGTATGTGCCCTCGGGAACTAGAATTTTCCGCCCGTTCGCCGCAGCGTCCGCAGCTTCAAAAGCATCGGAGCAATCGGTAACACCATCGCCAATTGCGCCGTAATCACGCACATCGATGATGCCAATGCTGTCCGCCAGAAAGTACGATGACACATCGTCGATCTGGATGTCATCAATACGAATAGACCCACCGTTTGACCCTGTCAGGTCAATGCCAAAA
This sequence comes from Pacificibacter sp. AS14, assembly GCF_038899935.1. Taxonomy (NCBI): domain Bacteria; kingdom Pseudomonadati; phylum Pseudomonadota; class Alphaproteobacteria; order Rhodobacterales; family Roseobacteraceae; genus Pacificibacter; species Pacificibacter sp. AS14. The sequence goes on along the minus strand of NZ_JBBMQI010000011.1, from coordinate 69,750 downwards.
TGCCCGTAAACAGCATCCAAGCCCCACGCCATGTCGACGCCGCCGCGTACGCCTGCGCCAACAATGGCCGAGACTTCGACAACTTCGCCGTAAGTCGTCAATGTCACCTCGGGGCCCGTTTCTGTCACACCTGTCACATGATCAAGCGAGGCGTCACCAGCCCAACCAGCAATCCGAACAGTGGGCAAGTTGCCCGAAACACATTTTACGCGCGCGGTGATCTGCAAATACATTCCCGGCTGCAAGGGCGTCTCGCCCATGTAGCGCAGTTGTGTTGTTGTGTCTTGTTTGACAATCTCAAGCGCACCGCCAAAATCGGCATCAGCGGCAACAAAGGCTGCGTTGGAAGCCCCGTCATAGGTTGCCGAGCCCGGCGTACCGTCTTCGCTGGACCATACGTCCAAACCGCTCGTAAACGCTGATGGCATAAGCACCAGCCCTTCAGTAATGGCCTTGTTCATCCGAACCCCTTTCACACATCTCTTAGGTCACATGCGCAATTGGTCCGGCAAAGCATTTACCGATCCAAGGAACTCACTCTCACTTTGAAAGCTGTGGCAGCGCATGCCCAGACACCAACAGTCCTACCGCAGGGGGATAACGAGGCGCTTAAGGGGGCGTGCGTTCGGGGGCGTGCTTGCGCAACACAGAGATTCATTAAAGGGCGACGCGATTAGACGCTTTCGTCGGACAACGGCATAGGGCGCACGCCGTTGATTTTCCAACCTTCGCCTATGCGGATCATATCGTATGCAAAAGCTGCACGGGCGCCATTTGTCCCTGTGACAATCACAATCTGACGGGCCTGCGGACCTTGTTCAAGGCGCTCTGTGAACAGTTTTGTTTTATTGGACCAAAGGGATGGATAGCCCTGCTCTACCATGGTGGCGAAACGGGCAGGCGAGCCAAACTGGCTTTGGATCATCGGACTGGCGTGAGAAAACGCGCGGTCTGGATCGCGATCGGCAAAGGCGTCGATCTGGTCAGCTATAACGTCAGTGATCGGGTCCGCGAACGCCGCAAAGGTCGCAGTCAAACTCAGCAAGGCGGAAAAAAGAATATGCTTAAACATCAAAAAACCTCCGGTGTGCTGAGTTTAGACCTAGCGCGCCGGAGGCTCTTTTCAAATCGACAGTAGGCGGGCGTGGATCAGACCAGCTCGCCGCTTAGACCTTGGTCGATCAATGCAATGCTCTCATCCACGCCGTAAAGCGCCATGAACCCACCAAAGCGTGGGCCCTGAGAGGCGCCCAAAAGCACTTCGTAAAGCGCTTTGAACCAGTCGCGCAGATTGTCAAAACCGTGATTTTTACCAACGGCAAACACGATGGACTGCAAGAAGTCGCCATCAGCCATGTTGGCTTCGGGAAGCGCATCGTCATTGCCCATCATCGCGTTCTTTTTCGCGATTTCGGCCAAAGCCGCCTCAGGCGAAGACAAAGCCGTTTTAAGATCTGTCAGTGCCGCACGTTCTTGATCGCTCGGCGCGCGGAAGGTTTTCTCAGGTTTCACAAAGTCGTTGTAGTAAGCAACCGCATAGCCCACAGCCGCATCCAAACCAGGATGGGTTTCAGGCGAGGCATCAGGGGCGTAGCGTTGCATAAAGCCCCACATTTGGTCTTTGGCCTCAGCATTGGCCACAGAGGCCAGATTGAGCAACATCGTGAACGGCACAACCATATCAGAGACAGGCACATCTTTGCCGTGAATGTGGAACACAGGGTTCGCAGCTTGTTGATCCGCCGTCTGCGTTGGGTAAGCGCGCAGCTGCTGATGATATTCGTCCATCGCCCGCGGGATCACATCGAAATGCATCCGTTTTGCAGTTTTCGGCTTTTGGAACATGAAGTAGCTCAAGCTTTCGGTCGACGCATAGGTCAGCCATTCATCGATCGTCAGGCCGTTGCCTTTTGTCTTGGAAATCTTTTCACCGTTTACATCCAAGAACAGCTCATAGCTAAAGTTCTCGGGGCGTTTGCCGCCCAAGATGTCACAGATACGCCCGTAGATCGGCGCGTTGGTTGAGTGGTCTTTGCCAAACATTTCAAAGTCCACACCTAAAGCCGCCCAGCGCGCGCCAAAGTCGGGCTTCCACTGCAATTTCACATTGCCGCCAGTGACAGGCACGGTCCATTCTTTGCCGTCTTCATCGTCAAAGGTGATGGTGTAATCTTCGCGGTTCACTGACTTCATCGGCACGTACAACACACGACCCGTTTCAGGATGGATCGGCAAGAAAATCGAATAGCTCGCCGCACGCTCTTCACGCAAGGACTTAAGCATGACTTTCATAACGTCATCGTAGTTGTCGACAGCGCGTTTCAACACCTCATCAAACTTGCCGTTCTTGTAGTAATCCGTCGCAGAATAAAATTCGTAGTCGAATCCAAAGGTGTCCAAGAACCGGCGCAGCATAGCGTTGTTGTGATCGCCAAAGCTCGCGTGGGTGCCAAACGGATCTGGCACAGAGGTCAGCGGCATTTGTTCTGCTTCTTTGAGCATCTCTTGGTTGGGCACATTTGACGGCACTTTGCGCATCCCGTCCATGTCATCCGAGAAACAGATCAAACGGGTTGGAATGTCCGAGATCACCTCAAAGGCGCGGCGGATCATCGTCGTGCGAAGCACTTCGCCAAAGGTACCAAGGTGCGGCAAACCTGAGGGCCCATAGCCTGTCTCGAACAGCACATAGCCTTTCTTGTCCTTGGATTGCTCATACCGTTTCAAAACCTTACGGGCCTCTTCAAAAGGCCAAGCTTTAGAAGTCATACCAGCGGTGCGCAGGTCAGTCATGAGAGCAATCCTTGAATCGATTTAAGAAGGGGCGATCAGAATACGCCCTGTGCAAGCCAGCTACCTATTGCGCGTGGCTCATGGGGTCAAGAAAATGCTCACACAAAAGCAGAAGATCACACGTATTTCGACATGGTGATACTTGTTCTTAAGCCTACCTGCGCTTAGGTTCAAACCTATCACAAGCCAACCGGAGCACCGTGACCATGACTGACACCCCACATTCCCTATCCGCCCAAGATTGCCTTGTGGCTGTCATGATCGCCGTGTCGATGTCAGACGCAAATGTGCGCACTTCCGAGCTTGTGGCGATTGAAACCTTTATCAACCACCTGCCTGTATTTGTCGACTTTGATCCAGACCGGATCAAAACGGTCTCGGCCATCGTGATCGAATTGTTTTCTGAAGAAGACGGCTTGGACGCGCTTTTCGGCTTGATCCGCGATAACTTGCCTGAGCGACTGTTTGAAACCGCTTATGCTTTGGCCTGCGATGTGGCTGCCTCTGACGGCACCATTCGGGAATCCGAGCTGCGCTTGCTCGAAGAAGTTCGTTACGAGTTGGATCTGGACCGCTTGCACGCCGCAGCAATAGAGCGTGGCGCACGGGCGCATTACGTCAAGCTTTAAACAATTTTGACGTCAGCTGCCGTAAACGACAGTCCAACGTCGGATCATCGCTTGCTGCAATCGTTTGGCGCGGGCGTTGAACGTCTTGGCGCCCTTTGGCACCTCATTGCCCTGTGCTTTGGCTGCGGTACGTGCAGGCAGGTCAGCCGCAAATACTGCAAAGGCCAGTCTTTGCCCATCAGGCACCCTAACATAGCCCGCAAGCGTGGACACGAAATCCAATGTACCGGTCTTTGCGTGAATATCAATGTCGGGGGATTTGATCACGTTGTAGTCACCATCACGCGCAGCGATGGGTTTTAGCAGCGGCCCCAAAAGCGGCTCGACCCCCGTTGCTGACAGCAAACGAACCATGTCTGACGTCGACACAATAGACGCCCCGCCCAATCCTGAGTGATCCACAAAGTCCAAATGCCGTGTGCCAAGCCGATCTTTTGTCCAAAGCGACATCGCCTGCGCAGAGCTGTGCAAATCCACAGGGTCAAGCCCGCGTTTGCGACTTGCAGCAAGCCCGATGACCTCTGCCGTAAGATTGGTCGAATATTTCAACATATCGCGCACGATCTTAGTCAAATCGACGCTTTGCAGCTGCGCCAAACGCATCACGTTTGCTGGCAAAACCTCTAAGCGTTCAGGTTTGGGCAATGACACCCCCTGCCCGCGTGCGACTGCGGCAAAGACCTCTCCTGCATAAAGAGCGGGCAAGCGCACAGGCAGCCAACGCGCCCCGCCATTGCCCAGCGCCAAACGCGATACAGTCCAGTCATCACGCCCAATACCAGCAGTATGATCGAACACCGGCAGGCCTCGGTCTGCGATTTTCATTTGCGCGATACGGACTTTGGGCGCAAACCGTTTGGCCCGCGCGTCCATGGTCAAATCAAATTCAGCGCCGCGTTTTTTCCATTCGAAATGCACACGATTGTAATTGACGTTAAGCCCCGTGATTGTTGGGTTATAGCCTGCGTATTCTGTTTGCTGATCGTCGATCTGTTCAATACGCGGCAATGCAGCGCCAAACACATAAAATTTGCCGGTGACACCCGTGACACCCATCACCGCAAGTTGTCCTGCCAAATCGCCAAGGCGGTCTGTGTCGAGCGTCGGATCACCGCTGCCCGCCAAAATCACATCGCCTTGAATGACACCGTTCTCAAGTCCCCCAGTGGCAAAGACGTCCGTGGCAAAGGTGAAATCACCGCCGAGATGCTCTAACGCATAGATCGCCGTGATCACTTTGGCCACCGACGCAGGCGGCAAGCGCAGCACAGGTCCGTGCGCCTCAAGTATCTCGCCCGCCTCATCAGCCACGGCATAAGACACAGCACCAGAGATTTTGGACGCTTTGATCAAGGCTTCGCCCGATAGCGCAGCCAATTTGTGCAGGCCTTCTGGGCGCGGAATTGGATAAGGCGATGAGGTGACGACAGGCACGCCAGCGGTTTGCGCTATAGCGGCACTCGCAGCCCCCCCGAGAAACACCCCAAGGGCTGCGCGGCGGCTGTAGATTGGGGCAGAACGCGTAAAAGCTTTATCAAACATGCGCGGAGTTAACCTTGATCTCACGGCCTCTGCAAGTCACGGGCATGGCAAAAATGTGTAATTCTTCGTGATCAACAACGGGACTGACAGAGCGCTGCAAAACGCCTCAGTCGCGCATCCATGCGCCCGCGTTACGAATTTCCGTGGATGAGGCATCATTCATCGGCACATTCACGAAACACCACGCCGGCGTGCCAATGCGGCCCAAAAGATGCGAGGCCCGCGCGGGCAATCTTGCGCGTTCAAAAATACTCGCCGCCACCGAAGTACGCGCTGCAATCCGTTGACCGGGCCGTGCGATCACACCGATGGGCGTGGTCGCCAAGATGCCTTGCCAATTTTGCCAGCGATGAAACTGCTTCAAATTATCCGCACCCATCAACCACACAAACGTCACACCGGGGTAGATCTGATGCAACTTATCCAGCATCTCAGCCGTATAGGTCGTGCCCAAATGCCGCTCTATGTCTGTGACCTCGACGCGGGGATGCTGCATGACTTGACGCGCGTGCTCCATCCGTTTTTCAATCGGCGCAGGGCCGACTGGTTTGAGCGGATTGGCAGGGCTGACCAGCCACCACACACGATCCAACCCGAACCGTGTGAGCGCGGCCTTGGTAATATGCACATGGCCTTCATGCGCAGGATCAAAAGACCCCCCGAGCAAACCGATCACCTGACCAGCACGAGCATATGGCAAAGCATAACGCATTGAGCCTCAGTGCAGCCAAACAAACGACCTGTCAACAAATTCGCGTCAAAGGTCAGCGCAGACGTTACAAATTTTAGGCAAATTGTTGGCATTAGGCCCGCCACCCTGTGCAACTGGGAACTTCAGCTCACTGTCCCGCTTAAGTAGAATAGAGGCTGCGAGACAATACGAGCCTCAATGACTTAAAAATATGGGACACATGGAAAACGTAACAAATTCTCTTGGCTGGTTTCAAGCCGACATGCTCAACACCCTCTATGTTGCAGTATGTTGCAGTGATCGCCTTCGCAGCGTTTGTGACTCGCGAACCTCGTTAAACGCATCGTGCGCCTGACAAATCACAGCCATCGCTTGATGAAACCTTGTTCCATTTTTCGGCTCCATCGCCCACTAGGGTGTCATGATCGTTGCCAGCCTTGCGCATTGCATCCCCTTTCGTGGTCGCAATCACGCAAGGCCGCGAGGCGCGCGTTAGAGAAAGACGCGTTCAAACGCCCACCATGCACCCATCAAAGCGATCCCGCTCGACGCTGGGATCACGATGAGATTGCGGTACCATGGTTTTTTCCCAAACGGCAGGCCAACCAGAAGAAACGCGACAGATATCACGGCAAGCTGACCCAATTCGACGCCAACGTTAAAGCCCACCAAACCGAACACGAATTGACCTGCAGGCAGGCCGACATCGCTCAGAACCGAGGCAAACCCCAAACCGTGCAGCAGACCGAAACAGAACACGACCCCAATACGCGCAAGCGATATACCGCCCTCTTTGGCGAATAGAATATTCTCCACCGCCACATAAACGATTGAAATCGCAATGAGAGGTTCAACAATACTTGCCGGAAGCGACACGATGTTCAAGCTTGCCAAAGCCAGCGTGACACTGTGGGCAAGGGTAAAGGCGGTCACCTGCGCCAGAATAGGCTTAATGCGCAAGGAAAATAGGAACAGGCCCAAAACGAACAGGATGTGATCGAGGCCTTTTGGCACGATATGCTCAAACCCTGACACCACGAAGCGCACGAAAAGCGCCGCCGCGGATTGTTTCTCTGGAACAGTTCTCACCATTGGTTGGCTTGTCTGCCCGCCTTGCAACAATTCGGTAAAGCCGTCATCATTTCCGCCGGCCTGATGAATGCTAAACGGGCCGAAATCAACACGCCAAGAGAAGCGTACAGGCGTGTCATCCTCAGGCAAATCAGCTGTCATTGTAAACGTGCTGAATCTGAGCTGACTTGGGTCGCCCATGCCGGGCACGTCCACGCTTTTCAAGACCAGATCAAGACGCGTATTTCCAGCATAAACGTCGATATTGTTGGCCAACAGGGGCCAGCTTGCACGCAGTGAAGCTTCCAGATCGTCCGGAATTCTTTGTCGCAACTCTACATAACGGCTGTTCACGAGATCGCCATCCGCGTTGGATTTTGGGTCAATCTCAGAAATGGCGATAAGCGGCTCGATGGCATCGCGTATCGTGATTTCGATATGGTCGTCTTGAACCAGTGCCGTGATGACTGCTGGCTCCAGTTGATGGCTGACGGCGGGACCAGCTAGGCCGAAGCCCATGATGCCGGCAATACACAGAGTGGCCAGCCAGAATAGAATATTACGATAGCTAACGTTTTTCATCACGCTCACATGTCCTTCGATATTAAAAATACAGCAGAATCTAAGATTGTCATATCCGCCATATAACTCAGGCGGCTTAACCATGAAATCACAGATAACCACATACCTTCGTAGCCATAGTTTGTGAAACTATCATGGAGAAAGAAAATTTAACCAGACCCCAACTCAGGCAAACGACAAAATCTCGCCAAAAGATTTTACGGTTTTAAATATGGACCTCAGCTGACCAAATTAATTTTACGCCTTTAGCCTTTGCCTCTTGCTTATCTTTGCCTTTTTAAGGCCCGCTGCGGGATCCCTTCATGCTTGCCCTTCCCCTCCCCGCGCCCCTGCTGTACATAGCTTCAAACCAAATTTTCCTTCGACGGAGCGCTTCAATGGCAGCTAATAAATTCGTTTACTTCATGGACGGCGTGTCCAAGACCTACCCCGGCGGGAAAAAGGTATTTGAAAACATCCGCCTGAACTTCCTCCCCGGCGTGAAAATCGGTGTGGTCGGCGTCAACGGTACGGGTAAATCGTCCTTGATGCGCATCATGGCCGGTCAGGACAAAGAATACCAAGGCGAAGCATGGTTGGCCGAAGGCGCAACCGTTGGCTACTTGCCACAAGAACCAGTGCTTGACGAAACACTCGATGTACGCGGCAACGTGATGCTGGGCGTCGCGGCGAAAAAGGCCATTCTGGATCGCTACAACGAATTGGCGATGAACTATTCCGACGAGACCGCCGACGAGATGGCCAGCCTGCAAGACGAAATCGATGCGCAGAACCTGTGGGATTTGGACAGTCAGGTGGACGTGTCCTTGGAGGCGCTGCGTTGCCCGCCCGATACTTCCGGTGTGGCTGATCTGTCTGGTGGTGAAAAACGCCGCGTTGCTTTGTGTAAATTGCTTCTTGAAGCGCCAGACATGTTGCTGCTCGATGAGCCGACCAACCACTTGGACGCCGAAACAATCGCTTGGTTGCAACAGCACTTGATCGACTACAAAGGCACCATCTTGATCGTCACACACGACCGTTACTTTCTTGACGACATCACGGGTTGGATCTTGGAACTCGACCGTGGCGCGGGTATCCCGTACGAGGGCAACTACACCTCATGGCTTGAGCAAAAATCCAAACGCTTGGAACAAGAAGGCCGCGAAGATAAGTCCAAGCAAAAGACCCTTGAGCGCGAACTTGAATGGATGCGCCAATCGCCGAAAGCGCGTCAAGCCAAGCAAAAAGCACGGATCAATTCCTACAACGAATTGGCTGGGCAATCTGAGCGCGACAAAGTTGGCCGCGCGCAAATCGTCATTCCAAACGGCCCGCGCCTTGGCAACAAAGTGATCGAAGTCGAAGGCTTGAAAAAAGCCATGGGCGATAAGCTTTTGGTCGAAGACCTGTCCTTTTCCTTGCCCCCTGGCGGAATCGTTGGCGTGATCGGCCCGAACGGCGCGGGTAAAACCACCTTGTTCAAAATGCTCACCGGCCAAGTGCAACCGGATGAAGGCACGGTCGAATACGGCGACACAGTGAAACTGTCTTACGTGGATCAGTCGCGCGACGATTTGGACGCAAACGCCAATGTGTTTGAGGCCATTTCTGACGGTCAAGACATCATCATGCTGGGCGATGCCGAAGTGAACGGGCGCGCTTATTGTTCGACGTTCAACTTCAAAGGCGGCGATCAGCAAAAGAAAGTCGGCATCTTGTCTGGCGGCGAACGCAACCGTGTCCACATGGCGCGCTTGCTGCGCTCTGGTGGTAACGTGCTGCTGCTCGATGAGCCGACCAATGACCTTGACGTCGACACATTGCGTGCCTTGGAAGATGCTCTGACGGACTTCTCTGGTTGTGCCGTGGTCATCTCGCACGACCGTTTCTTCCTCGACCGTATATGTACGCACATCCTCGCTTTTGAAGGCGATGCGCATGTGGAATGGTTCGAAGGTAACTTTGAAGACTACGAAGAAGACAAAAAACGCCGTCTTGGACCTGACGCCCTAGAGCCAAAACGCCTGAAACATAAGAAGTTTGCAAGGTAACAAAACGCGAAAGCGTTTTGTTAAGGGAGTGCGAGGCAGCTTGTTTTCAAAGAAAACACGCGTTCGCGCTCCTTTCGTCTTCAGGCGAAAGGGTTGTGTTACACGCGACTGAATGCTCTTATTTAGACGCCTAGCTATTAGAAATAACGCTTTAACAATTCGAATTGCATACTGGAGACGACATTGAACTTTGAACGAATTTCTCGAGAAAACGGCAAGTGGGACGCACTTTGGAAAGAATGGGACCTCGCTTGCTCCGAATACGATGAATCTATTTCTGAATATGCCTCAAGCTCATTGAGTATTTTACACCCGCTGGCAAACGATCCGCAGGTTGCAAGTGCTGGCGTATTTGGTTTGTTTCAAGACGATCAGATTCTTGCGACATGCCAACTTAATGTGTGTGGACTCCCAGGATACACAGGGAAGGTGATTCGCCTTCGGCATTTGGTATTGGCACCCAAATTCGACTTCGATGAAAGCAGTACAATTGAAGATTATGTACAAGTGCTAACTGAAGTATTCGCCGGTACGATTGCCCAAGCGAACAGCGCTATGAAGGCGAAGCACGCTAAATTGCACTTCTGCAGCCCCGCAGATAAACAGTTTTTTAGTGATATAGAGCTAAGTTTGAAAAAGAGTTCAGCGTTTAGCAGTGTAGCATTGAAAGGTTCATGGCTTTATGTAAGCTTATAGTTGACACATTTGACTTGTAGACCAACACTTGATAAACGCGCTTTATATTAATTCTGGAGTCTTCCATGACCAAGCAAGATGAAGTTAAATCCGCTATTGAAACAGCGGTTAGGTTCGCAATTAAGAATATGGGAGTTGATAAATTTAAAAAGACTTCCTTCTTTGGGTCGAATGATTCTGAGCGAACACAGCTTGATCAAGCAGCATAACAAAAAGGCCCAGCAGTTTGCTGGGCCTTTTTGTTAACGATAGAATCTCCCGAATTGAACTACCAAAGTTCTATTTTAAGCGTCGAATGCGTCTGAGAATGGCCGCAAACGCACCAGTCCCAGCGATTACCCAAAAAGGCAAACAGACCAATCGCCCGTTTGCCTCACAGGCTCGCGTATTGCTCTCAAATCTCAGCTTCGAACACCAATCCCAAAACAGCCTATGCTGCGGATGGTTTAACCTCGTCTTTGACTTCAACGGCGTCTTCAATGGCTTCGCCTTTGACCTCTTCGGTCACGTCTTCAGCGACATCTTCCACAACCGCCTCCACGGCCTCTTCAACCACGATCTCTGGTTCAGGTGCCGGCAGGGCGAGGGCTTCATCGGGGAAAGTTTGGGGCAGCGCAAAGCTGACCTCATTGGTCACAGAGTTGATTGTCACGGCAGGCATTTCGGGCAGCGACGCGATGGCCTCGTTCAGCTCGGACACCAGACGTTCAAAGGTTTGGCGCTGCGTCTCAATAGCCGCTTCTGGTTTCTTGCCGCGACCGAATTTTAGAAATTTGAACATCTTTTTCCTCACACGTTTTCGTTTAGAGAGTCCCGCTGAGAGATTCTCTTTGCACTTGCAGCATTATGCAGAACCATCCGTTCACGCACGGTGAATTTCACGTGAGATCACTCACTTTGAGATGCGCAGCGGGATTTCGCCGCATAAGCAGAGAAAAAGGAGAAATCATGCACATAATTTTAGCAACAGCACTGACAGCAATCGTCGCCTTCATCGCGGCAAGCACAGGGGTCCCCACGCAATTGGGCGCACATCCATGGTGGGCGGGCCAAGTCATTATGGTCGGCGCGCCGATCGGGATCGTTTTGGGATTGGCGTTTTGGGGACTGCGCCTGAACCGCGTGCTGCGCCTAATTCTTGGGGTGATCGCGGTGGCAGCGGCGTTTGGCGTGGCCAAATACGGCCAAATCGGTTTTGCCAATTCCTATGCAGAGGATCAGTTGGCCGGAAAGCTATGGTACATGGGCTGGATCGCGACATCGGCAGCGGCCAGCCTTTTGTTGATGGCCGCGGCGCGATCTAGGGCGTCTATTTCTAACGAGACCCCATAGTTCTAACGAGACCCCATAGGGATCGCGCCTAAGAACACAGCAGTAGAGCCGTCTGACAGCGTAAATTCGGTGGGCGGCTCTACATATTCGACACTGGCAGCGGGGGCAGGCCCCGCTCCCGTACGCTTGTTCGCCAAGGCTTGCGGCGCGATCTCGTCACGCAAAGCCTCGTTTGTTTGAGCGGCCTGCATCAACTCATCCAGCTTGGCTTGCGACACCAAAGACTTTTCACAAGCGCCCTTTTGTTTCCAAAGCACGCGCGTCCGCGGCCCAGCCGTAACAGACGCGATCAAGTTGGCATTGTCGTTGTTCGGACCCAGTCCAGCGCCAGCAAGCGAGGTGATGGTTTCGGCCATCACGTAGGCGCTTTCCTCGAATTCCATATTGCCGACTTTGCGCATTTCATCGGTGATCAGATGCGGCGTGATGTCTTTATCGTTGAGACATTTACGGGCAACAAAGATCCAATCGTGGATCACATAGGCGGGACCATAAGCCCAAGCATTGAAGCCATTGAGACTTTGAAACGCACGCGGCACAGACCCGCCGTCGGTGTAGAAGGCTTCGGGCACAATGACTTCGCTGCCCTCAGAACGCCATTTACCAGCACCGCGATTGAAGACCAGCTTATCATTGCCTGTTGGCAGATAGGCAAAAACACCATCGCCAAGCGGGTCGTCTTCGCCGCCGCGAATCCAGACCAAATGCACATTGCCTTCAAAGGTGCCACGAGACACCTGCGCGGGGTCGACTTTGCCACAGCTGGCCAAAACCAGCGCAGCACACAACGATAAAAGACATCTTTTCATAGTCATCCTCAAAATTTATTCGATCAATGTCGGACGGCTATCACAAAAAGGGTCAACGAAGTAGTGTCACTATCCGCATCCGCGCGCCCAAACAGGCCCGCGTGTATGTTCAAATGATGAGAGCTGTGAGCCAAAGCCCAATTCCAAAGGATGTATGCGCCATCAGACCAAAGCAACGGTTTTTCCAAGGCGTATCGGTTTTGGACAAAGCCCAGCCCAGACCAAGGCCAGGATGCAACAAAAACCAGCCTGCGCCGATGGTCACAATGGCAAAGATCCAAGCGGGGAAAAATGTCGGGGCCGCGAGCCAGTCTGCTCCAGCAATTGCCACGAAGATCACACCGTAGACCAGACCGACCACATAGTGAAATACCCAACCGATGACGGTTTCACGCGGCACAGGCGTGGCCTCAGAGATCGCATTGTGAAACACCGTGCCATGGCGCAGATGTGCAACCCAACGCCCAACATTGCCCCAATTCGGCAAAGGCATTCCGAGCAATCGATTCAAAGCAAGCGCCCAAATATCCATGGCAATTGTGCCACCAAGCCCAATCGCGAGTCCTGCAATCAATAACGTGCCCATTCTGCCTACCCTTCAAATTTCTATAAATAGTGGTCTATGTCGTTGTTTTCACAAGATCATGCAAAAGGCGCAAGACGCTATCTGCACAATATTGCTCATAAGGGATGTGCATTCGAAAAGTCTTTCCTTACGCGCGGATATGTGATCTATAGGCGTTGCGACGTTATCTCTATCGACCCTTCTGTTTTCCCTTTATCCGGCACTCAGTCTTCGATCGACCCCTGACACGCCGATCTGCCGCAATATCGTGGGCAGTGATTTAGGAGAAAATAAAATGGCTAATGGCACAGTAAAATGGTTCAATTCCACTAAAGGTTTCGGCTTTATCGAGCCTGAAGGTGGCAACAAAGACGTGTTCGTTCACATCTCTGCTGTTGAGCGTTCCGGCCTTACAGGTCTTCGCGACGGTGCGAAAGTTACTTTCGACATCGAAGCTGGCCGTGACGGTCGCGAATCTGCGATTAACTTGACTGTAGAATAATCTACACTCTCGTTTGAGATAACGCTCGGTGCTTTTGCATCGGGCGTTTTTTTATGCCCAATTGATTGAGTGAACTGAAAAAGCGCGAGGGGGCCACCCGCGCTTTTGTTGATTTAAAGACGACCCGAAGCCGTTACTTCTTTTTGACGAATTCGGTCAAAATGACGATACGCTGACTTTCAACACGTCCCTCAATGTGACCAGCATTGTCAGCAACCAATGAAATACCGCGCACAGCTGTGCCACGTTTGGCGGTAAATCCCCCGCCCTTCACGGGCAAATCTTTGATCAACACAACCGTGTCGCCCGCAGACAGAACAGCGCCATTGCTGTCACGGTGGATCACATCCGGCCCGCCTGATTTGGCCCACTCTTCGACGTCCGGTTCAAGGTAGAGCATTTCCAGCGCATCCGCGGCCCATGCCTCTTCTGCAAAGCGAGTCAGTAGACGGTATGATAGTACCTTCACCGCATCAGATTCAGACCACATAGAGCCGGTCAAAGCGTTCCAATGCCCATCAGGCACCGCCTCACCTTTCAAGCCGCCTGAACAGACGTCACACAGGGCGACCACATCGTGACGAGGCGCCACAGAGACCTGGGTCAAAGTGCCTGCAGCACCACAAATTTCACATTCAGACATATCGTTCTCCATGATTTGATCGGACCCTAGGCGCGCGCCCAAAACAGAGCAAGCGACAAACCGCCATTTAGAGCGCTTAGCACTGGAAACTGGTTCACAAACAGACCATATTGAGCGGATGTCCCGCGCATCGAATTGGATCAAAAACCATGACCCTTCATACTACACTGATCGCGGCAGCTTTGTGCGCAACTGTGTCCACGCCCGTTTTTGCGTTCAATGCCCGTTTGGAAAGCGACGCGTCAGATGCTGTAAAAGAACGGCTATCGTCCGCCTCGGCCATTTTAGCGGCCCAACGCGACGGGATCACAGCCACCTCCGACATCATAGCCGCCGTCCAATCGGACTATCGCACCTTGTTGGGAACACTCTATCGATCAGGGTATTACGCTCCAGTCATCCGTATTTCCGTCGATGGGCGCGAAGGCAGCACGTTGTCGCTGATTACCTTGCCAAAAAGTGTCGAAGACGTCGTCATATCCGTTGACACAGGTGCAAAATTTACATTCGGGGCAACAAAGGTCGCGCCACTCGCGCCGCAAACAGAATTGCCCGAAGGGTTCTCCACCGGACTGACTGCCAAGTCTGGCAACATAAGCTTAGCCAAAAACAGTGCCGTTGACGCATGGCGCGCGGCATCATACCCAAAGGCTGCACTCTCGTCCCAATCCATTGTGGCGGATCACAACGCCAAAACCCTCGACGTTGCTCTTGGCATCGCGCCCGGCCCTGAAGCTGTGTTTGGGCAGTTGAGCTTTGCTGGCACCAAACGCGTGTCGCAAGAGCGACTGACGGAAATTACTGGCGGGATCGAAGGCAAAGCCTTTAATCCAGAAACGCTTGAAACCGCAGCGGCGCGATTGCGCAAAACCGGTGCGTTTCGCTCGGTTGCCATAAGTGAAGCCGACACGCTGAACGCCGACGGTAGCTTGGACATTACCGCCACCGTCACCGATGCCGCCCCGCGCCGCGTCGGGTTTGGCGCCGAAATTGATTCCGTCGAAGGAGGCACGCTTTCGGCTTACTTCATGCACAGAAACATTTCAGGCAATGCAGATCGCTTGCGCTTTGATGCTGAAGTTTCAGGTCTTGGGTTGGATTCAGGCGTCGACTACACTCTGTCGACAACCTACCGCAGGCCTGCGACGACACGCCCTGTTTTGGCGCTCGTAGCCGAAGCTGAGATTGCGCGCACAGATGAGTCAAGTTACCTGTCGAACTCGGCTACGTTCTCGGTTGGCGCAGAGGTCACTCTGTCAGACACAACCTACTTCACCAGCGGCATCGGATATCGTTATTCTGATGACTCGGACGATCTTGGCGATCGCACGTTTTCGCATTTCATTGTGCCCATCACCGGCGCACGTGACTCGCGTAATAATACTCTAAACCCAACAACTGGGACGTATTTTGAAGCCGAGATCATGCCATTCATTGGATTTTCAGGCTCAACCACAGGCGGACGCCTGTTTGCCGACACCCGCGCCTACAAAGGGTTCGCAGATGACAGGTTTGTTTTTGCGGGGCGATTCATGATCGGATCTATCGTCGGCAGCGATGTCTCAGACACACCGCCCGACTTGTTATTTTACTCCGGCGGGGGCGGTACTGTTCGCGGACAACCTTATCAATCGCTTTATGTAGATTTGGACGATGACACCACGACCGGAGGTGCCAGCTTTATTGGTCTTTCGACCGAATTGCGTGCAGGAATTACGGACAAAGTCTCTTTGGTTGGCTTCGCAGATGTCGGTGGCATTGGTGAAAATGCGACACCCGACGACACGATGAACTGGCACGCGGGCGCAGGACTTGGACTGCGCTATGACACTGGATTTGGCCCCGTTCGCCTCGACATCGCGGCCCCCGTTTCGGGCGACACAGGCGATGGCGTGCAATTTTATGTTGGAATTGGACAAGCATTTTGAACACTCGTTTTGCACTCATAGCTGTCGCCTCATTGCCTTTGATCACTGCTGCACAGGCTCAAGACACGTCGGACGATACATCGCGGGATCGGTCCCTAATTGTCGGATTTCTTGAGGACAATTTGTCAGGCGCAGGCCGTGACATTCGCATCGATGGATTCAAGGGGTTGTTATCTTCCACTGCCACGATGGACAGCCTCACCATCTCAGACACGGAAGGTGTTTGGTTCACGTTGAACGATGCCGTTCTGGACTGGAACCGGTCCGCTTTATTGGCAGGGCGGCTCGAGATTGAACAAGTGTCAGCCGCCTCAATCGAAGTTCTCAGACGCCCGATATCACAAGCCTCTCCTGCCGAGCCCGAGGCGAGCGTTTTTTCCTTGCCAGAGTTGCCAGTCAGTATCGAAATAGGCGAAATCACGGCCGAAAGCGTCAAGCTTAGCGCCGATATCTTGGGTCTGAGCGAAGCGGTTGAGCTGTCGATATTGGGGGCAGCAACGCTCAAAGACGGCGATGGTTCTGCCGTGTTGGAAATCAAAAAGCTAACCGGCTCTGCTGGGGCCTTCACATTGGACGCGTCTTACAACAATTCCGACGCCTATTTTGATCTCGACCTGTCGCTGTCTGAGGGGCCAGACGGGATCATTTCGACGCTCATCGGCTTGCCCGACACTCCCGATCTGTCGCTGACCGCCAAAGGCTCAGGCCCGCTTGACACCTTCACAGCTGACATCGAATTGGCCACCTTGGGTCAACCGCGCTTGTCTGGCACAATCGGATTATCGACGTTCATTGAAGCAACCGCGACGGACCAAAAGCTTTCACCAACGCAGAGCGCAAACACCGACGAAACAGAGGCGGCGCAACCCAAAGTTCGAGCATTTTTCGCGGACATCAGTGGCGATGTCACTCCACTGTTCGATTCATCATACGCGCCATTCTTTGGTGCCTCCACATCTTTGACCGCCAAAGGGACATCGTACCCAGACGGTCGTTTGACGCTTGAAGACTTCGCGTTGGCAACAAGCACCCTTTCGCTGGGGGGCTCTGTGGCCATTGGCACGGATTCTTTGCCAACATCCTTTGACGTCTCTGGCGTGGTTGCAAACACATCTGGGGCCCCGACACTATTACCCGTCGCGGGAGACAAACAATATTTGCAGCGCGCTGAAATCTCAGCTCAATACGACGCATTGAAGGGTGAAACTTGGACGGCGACAGCACGCGTGACTGATTACAGCCAAACAGATATCGCCATCGCGGACATGTCTTTGGACGCTTCCGGCACCATTTCTCGCAGAGCAAATCCGCAAGGATCAACCTTGCTGCGGGCGTTTGATGCCAGCCTTAAGATCGTCGCAGACGGTATTGATCTGGACGATACGGCACTGATGTCCGCTGTCGGTTCCAACGTAACGGCGCAAACCAAACTGGTATGGCGCGATGGCTCTCCTTTGGAGCTTGAAGCGGTTTCTATTGTTGCGGCGGATGCATCCATGACCGCGGACGGCACAATTTCCGGCTTGGACAGCGGCTTCACGTTTAAAGGCAACCTTGGCCTTGAGGCACCCCGCCTGTCCCGTTTCGCGGATATCACAGGCCTGTCGTTGCAAGGCAGCCTCAGCGGCGCGGCCACAGGGACATTCACACCGCTTGGCGGCAGTTTTGACGCCGAGATCGCCGCCCAAGCGCAAAACGCCCGCATTGGCATTCCCAAAGTGGATGCGCTTTTGACCGGCAAAAGCCAAGTGAGCCTGCGCGCACAGCGCAATGAAACAGGCCTGTCGCTTGAAGCGTTTGATGTCGAGACATCAGCTGTGACTGTGCAAGGGTCGGGCACCTTAACCGGCACGACAGCAGATATGAACCTCACCGCACGATTGGATGATGTCGCACGCCTAAATGCAGGGGTAAGCGGCCCACTGACGGCGACGGCGCGCATATCTAAAGAAACACGAGATGGCCCGTGGCAAACCTCTGCCGAGATGAGTGGGCCCGGTGGATCAACGGCGAACCTTTCAGGGGATATCGCCCAAAGCTTTGGCTCTGCGGCTCTGCAAGTTTCCGGATCGGTCCCTCTTGGTCTTGCGAACAGTTTGACCACAGCGACTTTATTACAAGGCACCGCTGATTTCGACCTGCAGTTAAACGGGCCACTGGCTATGTCTTCTTTGGCGGGGACGGTGTCTGCGCGCACAGGTGCACGTGCCGTTTTACCTGCAGCTGGACTTTCGCTGACTTTCGATCAATTGCGTGCAAACCTGACCAATGCCAATGCGGATATCACCGCGACAGCGCGTGCGGACACGGGCGGCCGCATTTCTGTCTCTGGGGCCGTTGGCCTAAGCTCTAATTATGCAGCAGATATCAAACTGATTTTAAACAACCTTGTTGTGGCTGACCCAGAGCTTTACACCACCTCGATGAATGGCACCATTGCGCTGACGGGACCGATGTTGAGCGGCCCAAGGGTCAGCGGTACAATAAATCTAGGGAGCACGGACGTGCAGCTCGCAACAGTATCGACAGGGGCTGGCGGCGACATCCCAGAGATTGTGCATAAATTTGAACCAAACTCTGTGCATCAAACCCGTGATCGCGCAGGTGTTTTGTCAGACGGCCAATCCTCTGCCAGTGGCGGCAGTAGCAACGCCATTGCTCTTGATGTCACCGTAATCGCGGAAAATCAGGTGTATATTCGCGGACGCGGCCTAGATGCAGAACTCGGAGGTCGATTGCGCTTGGTAGGGACCACTCAGAATATTGTTCCTATCGGCCAGTTTTCTTTGGTTCGCGGGCGTCTGAGCTTGCTTGGAAAACGTATAGACATGGAAGAAGGCGAATTATATCTGCAAGGGAACTTTGATCCTAGCTTTTCACTGGTCGCGGCCACAACCACCGATGATTTGACCATTAGCATCACGACTTCAGGACAGGTCAGCGCGCCAACAGTCGGTTTCTCATCTTCGCCAGAATTGCCTGAAGACGAAATTTTGGCGCAGCTTTTGTTTGGGCGTGCGATTTCGGAAATTTCAGCGTTTCAAGCCGCGCAAATGGCGGCCGCCGTTGCCACATTGACAGGTGGCGGCAGCGACATTGCCGGATCAATCCGTGATGAGCTTGGCGTGGACGACTTGGACGTGACAACCTCTGACGAGGGGGAAACCGAGTTACGAGTTGGCAAGTATTTGTCCGATGAAATCTATACAGATGTGACCATCGACAGCGCGGGGCAGTCGGTCATCAACCTAAACTTGGATGCCTCTGACTCGGTGACGTTCAAAGGCTCTGCATCACCTGATGGGGCAACCAGCCTTGGGGTTTTCTTCGAAAAAGACTATTAAAGCCCTTATCAAAGCGCGTGACTTCCACATTTCAAAAGTAACGCTTTAGGCCGGTTTTTTGGTTTTTTGCTGCACAAAGGCGACGATATCACGCGTAGGGCGCGCGCCCGTCAACCGCGCGATTTCTTTGCCGCCTTGAAACAAAATCAACGCAGGGATGCCGCGAATGTTGTTCTTTTGGGACACAGCGGGAAAGTCTTGGGTGTTCACTTTTGCAAAGCGCGCACGGCCTTTCAAAGCGATCGCAGCCTTGGCAAAATCAGGCGCCATCTGACGGCAAGGCCCACACCACGGCGCCCAAAAATCGACAATCAAAGGCATATCGTCCAGCTTGGCGGCTTTGGCCAAAGACGTTGGATTCAACTCCGCCACTTTGTCAGAAATCAAGCCAACACCACATGTGCCGCACTTGGGGCTTGAGGCCAGTTTTTCTGCGGGCACACGATTGGCCTGACCACATTTGAGACAGGCAAGTTTGACAGGATAGGTCATCGTGTGATCCCTCATTAAATTCACTACACAGCATATATTTGTGCTTGAGGCCAAACAATCAAGGCCCCGATCTGTGGATCAGGGCCTACGTCGTTTACTCAGCGGCTTCAACGTAGTTTTCAAGCGGAGGACATTGGCAGATCAAATTGCGATCCCCGTGCGCATTATCGACACGCCCAACAGGGGGCCAATATTTGTCAACGCGGAACGCACCCGGAGGGAAACACCCTTGCTCTCGGCTGTAGGGACGATCCCACTCTGCAACCAAATCGTTAACCGTATGTGGCGCAAGCTTGAGCGGGTTGATGTCCTTGGGCAGAGCCCCACTTTCGATCTCGGCGATCTCAGAGCGGATCGACAACATCGCCTCGATAAACCGGTCCAACTCGGCCTTGGTTTCAGATTCCGTAGGCTCGATCATCAAGGTGCCCGCGACGGGCCAAGACATCGTCGGCGCGTGGAAACCACTGTCCATCAAACGCTTGGCAATGTCTTCGACAGTGACCTCAGAGCTTTCATCAAAAGCACGCGGGTCGATGATACATTCATGAGCCACGCGCCCGTGCCTGCCACGATACAGGACCGGAAACGCATCATCCAAGCGCGCGGCGATGTAATTGGCATTCAAGATAGCGACCTTTGTGGCCTGCGTCAGACCTTCGCCCCCCATCAACATACAGTAAGCCCATGAAATTGGCAGGATCGACGCCGATCCATACGGTGCGGCAGACACTGGACCAGTTTCGCCACCGCTCTCAGGATGCCCCGGCAAGAACCGTTCAAGGTGCTTTTTCACCCCGATCGGCCCCATGCCCGGACCGCCGCCGCCATGAGGAATGCAAAAGGTCTTGTGCAAGTTCAGATGGCTGACATCCGATCCGATTTCACCTGGTTTAGATAGACCAACCATAGCATTCAAATTCGCGCCATCCAGATAGACCTGCCCGCCAAATTCGTGGGTGATGTCGCAGACCTCTTTGACGGTTTCCTCAAATACACCGTGGGTCGATGGATAGGTGATCATGCAAGCAGAGAGACGATCACCAGCGGCCGCGGCCTTGGCGCGGAAATCGCCGATATCGATATCGCCGTTTTCCGCAGATTTCACCACGACAACCTTCATCCCGCACATCTGAGCAGAAGCAGGATTTGTGCCATGCGCTGACATCGGGATCAGGCAGATATCGCGTGCGTCCTGCCCGTTTGCACGGTGATAGGCCGCGATGGCCAACAGTCCCGCATATTCGCCCTGCGCGCCAGAATTGGGCTGCATCGACATTGCATCATAGCCTGTGATTTCGCAAAGCTTCGCAGACAGATCATCGATCATCTCTTGATAGCCCACGGTTTGATCCACAGGTGCGAACGGATGGATCGTATTGAATTCAGGCCATGTCACGGGCATCATTTCAACAGCAGCATTAAGCTTCATCGTGCAAGATCCAAGCGGGATCATCGTGCGGTCCAGCGCCAAATCACGGTCCGCCAAACGGCGCATATAGCGCATCATTTCGCCCTCGGCACGGTTCATGCCAAAAATCGGATGGGTCAGGTAATCGGTGTCGCGCACGAGCGCCTCAACAAAGCCCAAGTCAGTGGGCTCATTGCCCGCCTCTGCTTCATGCCCGAAAGCGCGCCAAACCTTTTCGATGATCTCTACATCGACCATTTCATCGACAGAAATACCAATATGCGTCTTGCCGATGGCACGCAAATTGATGCCTTCGGCTACAGCGGAGCGCAAAATAACCCCTTGCATCGCGCCGACATCGACAGTGAAGGTGTCATAGAAATTGTCAGGCGCGATTTTAAAGCCTGAGGATTTCAAACCATCGGCCAACCGCACCGCGTTAAAGTGGATCATCTCGCCAATGGCACGCAGTCCTTGAGGGCCATGAAATACCGCATAAAAAGACGCCATCACCGCGAGCAAGGCCTGCGCCGTACAGACATTGGACGTCGCTTTTTCGCGGCGGATATGTTGTTCGCGCGTTTGCAAAGATAAGCGGTAAGCCCTGCCGCCATTGGCATCAATTGACACGCCAACAATACGCCCTGGCATGGCGCGTTTCATCGCGTCTTTGCACGACATAAACGCAGCATGGGGACCACCAAACCCAATCGGCACGCCAAATCGCTGGGCAGAACCCACCGCGATATCGGCATCCATGGAACCGGGATCTTTAAGCATTGTCAACGCCATCAGGTCTGTCGCCAAAATGGCCACGGCTTTGGCCACGTGCAGCTCTGCTATATCGGTGGTGTAGTCACGCACACCACCATTGGTGCCAGGGTATTGGAAAATCGCCCCAAATACTTTGCTTGTGTCGATGTCTTTTGGATCACCAACAATCACATCTATATCCAGTGGGGCTGCGCGGGTTTTCATCACAGCGATATTTTGCGGGTGGCAGTTTTCATCGATGAAAAAACCCTTGGCCTTGGATTTTGACACGCGCTGCGCCATGGTCATAGCTTCAGCGCAGGCTGTGGCTTCATCCAGCAAAGAGGCATTGGCGACAGGCAAGCCCGTCATATCCGATACCATCGTTTGAAAGTTCAACAGTGCTTCCAAACGGCCTTGGGCGATCTCGGGCTGGTAGGGCGTGTAAGCCGTGTACCATGCGGGATTTTCCAAAATATTGCGCTGGATCGCAGGCGGTGTCGCGGTGGCGTAATAGCCCTGCCCGATCAAAGAGGTCATGATCTTATTCTTGCCCGCGACCTTGCGCATCGCGCCCAAAACTTCATGTTCCGTCATTGGCCCCCAAGACAGTGGCTCTAGCTGACGGATATTCATGGGCACGGTTTGGTCGATCAAGGCGTCCAAAGACGAAGCTCCGACAACGTCCAACATCTCGTGCATTTCATCAGGCGACGGGCCAATATGGCGGCGGTTGGCAAAGTCGTATGGATTGTATGTAGACGGAATATAGGCCACAAAATGATCCTTTTGAGCGAACAGGGGAAGACGCTGAGGGGGGGTGTTGTGGGGCCAAGGCTGCACGCCAAGGCCCCCTAAAGTTTAGCCGACCAAAGTTTTGTATTCAGCTTCATCCATGAAATCGTCAAGCACAGAGAGGTCTTCGATTTTCATCTTGAAAAACCAAGCATCGCCAATGGCGTCTTCATTTACTTTCGACGGATCAGCGACCAAAGCCTCGTTCACTTCAACAATTTCGCCATCAAGCGGTGCCAAAATATCGGACGCGGCTTTCACGCTTTCAATCACGCAGATCTCTTCGTCTTTGGTCACGGTGATGCCCTCATCCGGCAGCTCAATAAACACAACATCGCCAAGCTGCGCGGCCGCGTGTTCGGTGATGCCGACAACAACAAGATCGTCTTCGACGCGCAGCCATTCGTGTTCTTCAGTGAATTTCATAGGTCTTATCCTTGGAGTTTTAGCGTTTGTAAGTGGATGGGCGAAACGGCATTGGCGCGACTGTCACAGGCAGGCGCTTGCCACGCAGTTCAGCAAAAATTTCGACCCCATCGGCGGCAAAGTCAATGGGCAGATAGCCCATGGCAATAGGTCCTGCGACAGAGGGACCAAAACCACCAGAGGTGATCGTACCGATTTGATCTGTACTCTCAGCTGTGGCAAACAAGGGCGTGCCTTCGCGCATCGGCGCGCGGCCTTGCGGCAACAGGCCAACGCGCAGCTTATTCGCACCCTCGTCCAGTTCGGCCAAGATACGAGCCGCACCAGGAAAACCACCGACACGCGCGCCGCCTTTGCGCCGGATGCCTTGGATTGCCCATGCGATATTGCCCTCAACAGGCGATGTCGTGGCGTCGATGTCATGGCCATAGAGGCACAGCCCAGCTTCTAAGCGCAGACTATCGCGCGCGCCAAGGCCGATCAGTGCGACCTCGTCCATATCGACCAATTTGGTTGCCACATCCGTTGCGATATCTGCAGGTATCGAAATTTCAAACCCGTCTTCGCCGGTATAGCCAGAGCGCGAAATCCACCACTGGGCGCCGTCCACAGTCACACGATGACTGTCCATAAAGCGCATGGTTGTGACATGCGGCACGATCCGCGCAAGGACCGCTTCGGCTTTGGGGCCTTGCAGAGCAAGCAATGCGCGATCGGTTATTTCTGTAACAGTGACATAATCTGGTAGATTGGCACGCATATGGGCAATGTCTTGGGCTTTGCAGGCTGCATTGACGACCAAAAACAAATGATCGCCGGTGTTGGCAATCATCAGATCATCCAAAATACCGCCGTCGTCGTTGGTGAAAATGCCGTACCGCTGACGATCGGCTTTGAGACCCGCCACTGACACAGGCACCAAAGCCTCAAGCGCAAGCATCGCGGCCTCAAGACCCTGCGTGGATGTCAGCGCGACCTGTCCCATATGCGACACATCAAACAATCCTGCATCGGTGCGCGTGTGCAGGTGTTCTTTCATCACGCCAAGCGGATATTGCACAGGCATATCATAGCCCGCGAATGGCACCATTTTACCACCGTTTGCGACGTGAAAATCGTATAGGGCAGTGCGTTTAAGCTCCGTCATTTTGTCCTTTCCAAGCGCATCACACGCTGAATTTCAAAACCGGAACATGTACCGGCATCATGACAAAGCCATCCTTTGTCTGATGCCCCCTCTGTCTTTTGCGCCTGAGATCGTTATCCCTTCGGCGGGCGCATCCACGCCTCTCTCCAGAGTTTTATGTTCTTCGAAGGTCCGTTTGCCTGAGAGTTTACCGGGGCGGTTGCTCCTTCGGCACGGGTACACGCGCGATGCGCCCCGTTCTCCCAACGAAGATGATGCTTGATCATTATGTCAGCTGATCGATTCCAGCAAGAGGGGCTGTGCAAAAAAGCGAGCCCCTAAAGAAAAACCCGCCAAGCGCATCAGCGTGGCGGGTTTTTAGACGTTCATTTGGCTGTGTGATTACAGAGCAGGCGCTTTTTGCAACAAAGGCATCACGTTGGACATATCTGGTCCACGTTCCAAACCAGTGACAGCTTTGCGCAGCGGCATGAACAGGCCTTTGCCCTTGCGACCCGTCGCTTCTTTCACGGCTGTGGTCCACTCTTTCCACGTTTCGTCAGTGTAAGGCTGTGCTGGCATCATCGCGAAAGCTTGCGCGACGAAATCTTTGTCCTCGTCGTCCACAAGCGGCGTAGCCCCGTCGCGGAACAGGTCCCACCAGCCCGCCATATCGGCCTTAACTGTGATGTTTTCACGCACAACGTTCCAGAACAATTCGGCTTTGTCGGCCGGCACACCCAATGCTGCGATCTCGTCTGCGACATCCGCAAATGGACGCCCCAAGTTGACTTGCGCCGTCAGCGGAAACAGGTCTTGTTCGTCGAATTTGGTTGGCGCAGATCCGAATGTGGAAATGTCGAACCCCTGAATGAGTTCTTCCATTTTTGAGCGCACTTCAACAGGCTGCGATGATCCAGTGCGGGCCATCAGAGACATCAAGGCCATAGGCTCGATCCCTTGTGCGCGTAGATCGCGCAACGACAGCGTGCCCAAACGTTTAGACAAAGCCTCGCCTTGTGGGCCAGTCAACAAAGAGTGGTGCGCAAAGTTTGGCACGGTGCCGCCCAAAGCTTTGATAATTTGGATTTGAGTCGCGGTATTTGTCACGTGATCAGACCCGCGCACAACGTAAGTTACGCCGTAATCGATGTCGTCACAAACAGACGCAGGCGTGTACAAAAACTGCCCATCTGCTTTGACCAAAACAGGATCAGACACAGATCCACAATCGATAGAGATATCGCCCAAGATGCCATCAGTCCATTCAACGCGTTCCAGATCAAGTTTGAAACGCCAATGACCATCGCCGCGCTCAGCGCGCAGGGCGTCTTTTTCGGCATCCGTCAGGTTCAGGCCAGCGCGATCATAAACCGGTGGCTTACCCATGTTGAGCTGTTTTTTGCGTTTCAAATCAAGTTCTACAGGTGTCTCGAAACACTCGTACAAACGCCCTGCCGCTTTCAACTCTTCCATCGCCGCCGTGTAGCGATCAAGACGTGCGGATTGGCTCTCTGTGCGATCCCATGTCAGACCCAACCATGTCAGGTCTTCTTTCAACGCGTCGATGTATTCTTGCTTTGAGCGCACAGGGTCGGTGTCGTCGATGCGCAAAATAAACTGCCCACCCGCTTTACGCGTGATCAAGTAGTTGAAAAGCGCCGTGCGAAGGTTGCCGACGTGGATATAGCCTGTGGGGCTTGGTGCAAAACGTGTGACGGTCATGGTGATCTCCTGTTGTGCTTGCTCTTTCATATTGCGCGCAAAGAGTCCATATCTGTGCGCGTGCTTGCCTCAGATGTGAGTGCAAAACCTGCGCTATTGGAGCCCAATATGTCCGACGTCCTACTTAACGCTATTGCCCCCGATCTTGCGATGTTTGAACAGATCGCGCGTGCCACGATTTCTGAGCTGCCGCCTGCGTTCAAAGTTCTGGCGGCTTCCGTTGGCGTCACCGTGATGGATTTTATACCAGAGGATTTGATGGCTGAAATCGGCCTTGAGGACCCTTTTGCGCTCACAGGGCTTTATACGGGCATTCCGATGACGGAAAAGTCCACGATGGATCAGGCCACGTCGCCTGACACCATTTGGCTGTTTCGCCGGCCTATTTTGGACGAATGGTGCCTGCGTGGTGATGTAACGATCCAACAAATGGTCGCCCATGTGACGGTGCATGAATTAGCGCATCACTTTGGGTGGTCAGATGAAGAGATCGCCAAGATCGACAAATGGTGGGAACACTAGGTTTCAGGCGGCGACAGATCTTTGCCCCGCCGCTATCGCCAAGCCATCCACCACGGCTGTGAAGGCTTCGGATTTGATGGATCGTGCGTTGGGGACAACCTGTTTGATGGCGTCCGGCACGATTGACATCAGACTTGTGCCGCCGACATAGACAACCGCGCCGATGGCATCAGGGGATACGCCAGCAAGCTTCAATGTCTCAGTCGCGGCCTCAGTCAGTTCTGATTTATAACGCTCAAGTGATGCGCTCATCCCCGCCTCATTCAGCTGTGCAGACAGACCTTTTTCAACCAATCCAAGCTCGATCAGGCCCTGCCCGTCGGTGTTGACCGCAATTTTTCCGGCCTCTACTGCAAAGGCGACGTCATGGCCAAGTTCTGCCTCGATCACCTCGTAAAGCCGTGCCAATTTGTCGGGTTCAACCGCATGACGTTGCAGGTCTTTGACCAAACGTTCGGTGTCTTTGGTGTAGAGAAACGGGATTTTCTGCCATGTCGCCAAATCGTTAAATAAGGTGGCAGGCACAGGCAAAAGCCCATCAGCCAAAGCGCGACGCACGTTCGTTCCTGCCCCAAACAGTGGCATCACATGATCAAGCGACAAAGCGCGATCCAAATGCGTACCGCCAAGGCGCACACCGTAGGACGCCAAGACATCCGCCTTGCCGTCAGCTTTGCGAAACACGGTAAAATCCGATGTGCCACCGCCGATATCGACCACCAAACCGATTTCGCCCCCGGCCAAATCTTGTGCTGCCAACGCGGCAGCTTCGGGTTCGGGCAGAAAATCGATGTGCTTGAACCCCGCCATTGTATAGGCTTCAGCCAAGTCGATCAAAGCCTGCGCGTTTGCCGTGTCATTTTTGGAATGGAAGCGAACGGGACGACCAGAGACAACGCCTGTTACAGGCTGGCGCACGTGATTTTCGGTGCGGATACGCAGCTCGGTCAAAAATTGCGCGATCACATCCAAAAGGCTTTGCCGTTTGGGGCCGATCATCCGCGTTTCGCGCAGCAAAGGCGTGCCCAAAACCGACTTGAGCGCACGCATATAACGCCCCTCATCCCCCGCAATCAGCGCGCGGTTAGCGGCAGACCCAAGGCGCATATTGCCGCGCGCATCAAAGAACACCGCCGTGGGCAGGGTTTTCGACCCTTCTTCGATGTCCACCAACCAAGGTTGCCCATTCACGGCCAAACCCACAGCAGAGTTGGAGGTTCCGAAATCGATTCCGACAGTGAGTTCCATAACCGCGCGCTCTATCTTATGCTGTAAAGAGCGTCGTGATACGGCAAGGATTGGACCTGTTCAAGAGTTCAAATCGGCGCAAGCCAACTTGGGCGCATCGGCGATCTTTTATTCTGCGGTTTTATCCCTGATCACGCCAGCGGTTGGCGATCGGATACCGACGATCCAACCAAAACGCGCGCGGCGTCAGGCGTGTGCCGGGGGCAGATTGGAACCGCTTGTATTCAGAGATATACAGCAGATGCTCGACCCGTTTCACCACATCGCGCGCGTAACCTTGTGCGACGATTTCTGCCACGCTTAGTTCATGATCGACTAAGCCTTCTAAGATGGCATCCAGTACCTCATAGGCCGGCAAACTGTCGTCATCGCGTTGATCCGGGCGCAGCTCTGCCGAGGGCGGTTTATAGATGATCGACACAGGGATCACCTCGCCCGCAGGACCAGCCATCCAAGGCCGGTGGTTGGCATTGCGCCAACGACATTGTTCAAACACACGGGTCTTGTAGAGATCTTTGATCGGGTTATAGCCACCATTCATATCGCCATAAATCGTGCAATAGCCCACTGCGACTTCGGATTTATTGCCTGTGGTCAGCAGCATTTCACCAAATTTATTGGACAAGGCCATCAACAAAAGCCCACGAAGGCGCGACTGCACGTTTTCTTCGGTGGTGTCGGCCTCACGCCCTTCAAACAGCGGCGCAAGCGTGTCAGTAATCGCATCACGTCCCGCTTTGATTGGCACGAAATCATAGTGACAGCCCAATCGATTGGCGATGTCTTTGGCGTCATCCAGCGAGCTTTGCGATGTATATTCGGACGGCAACATCACACAGCGTACATTCTCTGCGCCCAGCGCATCGACTGCAATCGTGGCCACAATCGCAGAATCGATCCCGCCAGACAGACCCAACAAAACCTTTTTGAAACCCGTTTTGCTCATGTAATCGCGCAAGGTTTCGACCATGGCGCGATAGTCTTGTTCCCACTCATTGGGGTGTGATGTGATCTCGCCTTGTTCGGCCATCCAAAGCCCATCCGTTTGCACGAAATCGACATGGCGCAGCACTTCATCAAACACGGGCAGTTGGTGAGCGATTTGACCATGACGATTGAGCACGAAAGAGCCACCATCGAACACTTGATCGTCCTGACCGCCCACCATGTTGAGATAGACCAACGGCAAATCGTTTTCCGTCACACGAGCGACCATGTGCCCCAAACGACGGTCAAATTTATTGCGGTAATAAGGCGATCCATTGGGCACGAGCAGGATTTCAGCGCCTGTTTCAGCCAAAGCCTCAGATACATCGGCATGCCAAGCGTCTTCGCAAATAGGCGTGCCGATGCGCAGCGGTCCAATGCGGTAGGGCCCATGCACATCGCCGCTCTCAAACAGGCGCACCTCGTCAAAAACCAATTCATTGGGGCGGTGATGTTTGAGCACCACGGTTTGCACCTTGCCCTCGGCCAAAATCCAATAACCGTTGTAAAGTTTGCCCTCGCGCAAGCATGGCCCGCCGATGCCAATAGCTGGCCCATGCGCGGTGATCTCAGCCAGCTCTTCAATCGCCAGAATCGCATGTTTGGCGAAAGCTGGCTTCATAACCAAATCTTGCGGTTGGTAGCCCGTGATGAACATCTCAGGAAAGGCAATCATATCCGACTTGGCCGCAGCCGCCTCGTGATGGGCTGCGATCACAGCCTCGCCATTGGCCGCAATCGCGCCAACGGTGGGGTTCAATTGAGCCAAAGTCAGGCGGAATTTATCGGTCATAACACAGGCCTCTTACACTTTAAGACAGGTTTAGCAGACTGAGCGGCAAGGGAAAGCCGATGACGCCAAAAACATTTGCTCACAGCCGCCAGACTGCCTAGGCTAGCGGCGACTCTTGGCTCAAACGCGGGCCGTATTTTCAGCAATGCGTCAGATTTGGACGCACTTGCCACAGACTGCAACGGGAAGCCCATAGTGACCAACATCAAACGCAGCCTTGTCATGCTCAGCCTCGCGACAACTCTTGTCCTTCCGTTTATCGCCCTTGCGCAAGACGGCAAAGTTCAAACACGTCAGTATAACGAAGGCGGGCTATACGAGGGCACATTTCAAGACGGTCAGCAACATGGCACCGGCACCTACCGCTTGCCCAACGGCTTTGAATACACCGGCGATTGGGTTATGGGCGAAATCAAAGGCCAAGGCGTGGCGCGCTACCCTGACGGGGCCGTGTATGAAGGCGCGTTCGAGAAGGGCAAACAGCACGGGTTCGGCAAGATAACCTATGCAGACGGCGGCACCTATGAGGGCGATTGGGAAAACGGCGTGATCACCGGATCAGGTGCGGCACATTACGCCAGCGGCATCACCTATGAAGGCGGATTTTTGGCCAACAACCATCACGGTCAAGGCCGCATGGAAAGCCCCACCGGCTATGTCTATGAGGGCGCTTGGGTCAATGGCGTCAAAGAGGGCAAAGGCACGATCACCTATCCAGAAGGCGCCATCTATGTCGGCAATTTGGCCCACGATGCGCGCAATGGCTTGGGTGTTTTAACCTTAGCCGACGGTTTGACGCTGGATTGCCAGTGGGTAGCAGGCCAATGCAACGGGACCGGCACCATTAGCCAACCCAATGGCGACGTCTACACAGGCACCCTTGTGGATGGAAAACGCCAAGGCAAGGGTCAGGTGACTTATGCAAATGGTGACGCTTATGTCGGCGACTTTGATGACGACAAGCGCCACGGAGTGGGCACGTTTACCGGCACTGACGGCTATATCTACACCGGTGCATGGGTCCAAGGCCGCATCGAGGGCAAAGGCCAAGTCACCTATCCTGACGGCTCTGTCTATGTTGGCGATTTCTTAGACGATCTGGCGCATGGCATGGGCAAAATCACCTACCCCGGCGGCACGACATATGATGGCGCATGGCAATATGGAGTGATCGAAGGCATGGGGCGCGCCGAATACGCCAACGGGCTGATCTATGAAGGCATGTTCAAAAACGCGCAAAACCACGGCAAAGGCAAAATGACCTATACCGATGGATTCATTTATGATGGCGATTGGGACAATGGCGAACGCTCTGGCAAAGGCATGGCGACTTACGCGGACGGCACCACCTATGACGGCGACTTTTTGAATGGCAAACGCGAAGGCACTGGCACGCTGGTCATGACGACGGGCTACACTTACGTGGGCGAATGGAAAGACGGCGAAATCAACGGGCGCGGCACCGCCACCTATGCCAATGGCGATGTCTACGTTGGCCTGTTTGCAGATGGCAAACGCCAAGGCAGCGGCACGATCACTTATGCTTCTGGCGAGATCGCATCTGGCGAATGGGCTGATGGGGCATTGATTACGGCAGCTGAGCCAGATGTGACCGAAGAGGCAGCACCCTCTACAGAAACAGTAGAAGTCCCTGCCAGCGAATAAAGGGATTTATACAACTTAGCTTACCGAAAGATCGCGGACTGAGAGGCGGTTAAGCTTGGGCCCTTTGATAGAAATTTGATCGCTTACCACGGGATTTCTGCCCCACGCCAATCATAGAACTTTCCCGTATTTTCAGGGGTTACGATCTCCAAAATGCGTAAGATGTTTTGCGCGGCCACCTTTGGCAATACGGTCTTGTTCGTGCCTTGATAGTTGGTGGTAAACTTGGTCGCGACGGTCCCCGGATGATAGGCAATCACGCAAGACTGTTTGTGCGAACGGGCCAGTTCAATCGCGGCTGTATGTACCATTTGATTGAGGGCGGCTTTAGCGGCGCGGTAACTGTACCAACCGCCCATTTTATTATCCGCGATTGAGCCAACGCGTGCTGTTAACACGGCAACTTTTGACAGACTATTCTTTGGCAACAGACGTGGCAGTTGGCGCAAAATCATCGCGGGGCCAATGGTGTTTACCGCAAATTGGTCCGCCATGGCCGCAGCCGTCACAGCTTTGAGCGACTTTTCAGGCGGCGCCCCTGCTCCATCAAGCTGCCCTGTCGCGATCACCACCAAATCAAACGGACCGATGATAGTCGCGAAAGCCGCTTCGATGCTGTCAGGCTGGCAAAAATCCAAACCGTGAGTGCTGCGTGACACCCCGATCACCTGCCAACCGGAGGCGCGCAAATTTGCACTCAGCGCCGCCCCTATCCCGCCTGTATGTCCGATGATCAGTGCCCGCATGACTGTCTCCTTTTGAAAGGTTACGTTCTGGTGTTGAAAAAAGTTCACTTTTTGGGGTTTTCTTTACCAGCCCCGTGATTATAGTCCCCCACATGACGAACCAGACTCATATTTCAATCCAGTCCCTGCGCCACAGCGCAGCGCTTCGTCACGGCCTTCTCCTTCTTAGCTGCCTCTGAGCGTGCTTCGGCGCGATGCTCAGAGGTGAGACTTGCGCCAGATTAAACATACGCACATCAAAACAAGCTAAGGACATTTCGGCATGAAGCCCGTAAATCTCGCACAAAAACTATCGCTCTTTAACAGCCATTGGGACCCCAAAGTCGTTGGCGATTACAACGACAATGACGTCATGGTGGTCAAATTTAAGGGCGAGTTTCCTTTTCACCAGCATGAGAACACCGACGACTTCTTTCTTGTCCTTGAGGGCGAGATGGTGATGGAGTACGAAGATGCCGATCCGGTCACTGTGAAAGCTGGCGAACTGGTGATCGTCCCAAAAGGACAGATCCACCGCCCGCGCGCTGATCAGGAAGTCAAAGTCCTGTTGATCGAGCCCAAAGGCGAACCCAATTCCGGCGATAGCGGCCAAGCGCCCGCGCCAAAGAACCGTATTTAAGGAAGACCAGCAGATGACTGACCAAGTATTGATTTTCGACACGACCCTGCGCGATGGCGAGCAATCCCCTGGCGCTACCATGAGCCACACCGAGAAACTGGAAATTGCCAGCTTGCTTGATGAAATGGGCGTCGATATTATTGAAGCTGGTTTTCCGATTGCCTCACAAGGCGACTTTGACGCGGTGTCCGAAATTGCCAAGAACGCCAAGAATGCTGTGATCTGTGGTCTGGCTCGCGCCAGCTTTGGCGATATTGATCGCTGCATGGAGGCGGTGAAACACGCAGCACAGCCACGCATTCACACCTTTATCGGCACCTCGCCTTTGCACCGCGATATCACTGCGCTGACCATGGATGAGATGGCGGATAAGATCCACGACACCGTTACCCATGCGCGCAATCTGTGTGACAACGTGCAGTGGTCGCCGATGGATGCGATCCGCACCGAACATGATTACCTGTGTCGTGTGGTCGAAATCGCCATCAAAGCGGGTGCCACCACGATCAACATCCCCGACACTGTTGGCTATACCATTCCGCGCGAAAGCTCTGACATCATTAAGATGCTGTTGGAACGGGTGCCGGGCGCAGATGACATCATCTTTGCCACCCATTGTCACAACGATCTGGGTATGGCGACCGCCAACTCTTTGGCCGCTGTTGAAGCAGGTGCGCGCCAGATCGAATGTACGATCAACGGCTTGGGCGAACGCGCGGGCAACACTGCTTTGGAAGAAGTCGTGATGGCGCTGAAAGTGCGTCAAGACATCATGCCTTATGCGACCAAAATCGACACCACCAAGATCATGAACATCTCGCGTCGTGTGTCGCAGGTGTCGGGGTTTGTGGTGCAGCCGAACAAAGCCATCGTTGGCAAAAATGCCTTCGCCCACGAGTCTGGCATCCACCAAGACGGCATGCTGAAAAACGCGGAAACCTTTGAAATCATGCGCCCTGCAGATGTGGGTCTGTCTGGCACATCCCTGCCTTTGGGCAAGCACTCAGGCCGCGCCGCTTTGCGCGCGAAACTCGAAGAGCTGGGCTATGAGCTGGGCGATAACCAGTTGAAAGACGTGTTTGTGCGCTTCAAAGAGCTGGCGGACCGCAAAAAAGAAGTGCTCGATGATGACATCGTCGCTTTGATGCAAGACACTGGATCCGAAGGACAAAACGAATTCATCAAGATCAAGAAACTGCGGGTGATCTGTGGCTCGGAAGCACCACAAACCGCTGATATCACTTTGGAAATCGACGGCGAAGAGAAGCATTGCACAGCCGAAGGCGACGGCCCTGTGGATGCAACATTCAAAGCGATCAAGACGCTTTACCCCACTGAGGCGCGTCTGCAGATTTACCAAGTGAACGCCGTGACCGAAGGCACCGATGCGCAAGCCACAGTCTCTGTGCGTTTGGAAGAAGACGGGCGCATCGCTACAGGTCAAAGCTCGCACACAGACACCGTGTTTGCCTCGGCCAAGGCCTATGTCAACGCGGTCAATCGCTTGATCGTGCGTCGGACTAAATCTGCGCCGGGGGTTGACACCAAAGAAGTCAAATACACCGACGCTGGCTAAATCGCCTGTATAAAACTTTTAAAGGGCGTGCCATTTGGCGCGCCTTTTTTATTGAACCAAGCGTTCAGCGCATGGACGATGTGCAATCTCATTTTTACGTTGCGTAACAGGGGGGCAAGCCTTGAATTGGCCCATCAGATGCGCACATGAAAAGATAGATTTTACAAAAGGATTCACCCAATGAAAAGCGCCGTACACACCACTTTTGGCGACCCTGTTGATGTCATGACATCTTCCGATATGCCACGGCCTGACCCTAAAGACGGCGAGGTGCGCATCCGCATGATCCTGTCGCCAATCCACAATCACGATCTGTGGACGGTACGCGGCGAATATGGCTACAAACCAGTGCTGCCAGCCATCGGCGGGTCCGAAGCTGTCGGCACCATTGAGGCCGTGGGCGCAGGCGTCGACGCGGCCATGATCGGCACACGTGTGGCCGCAGCGGGCATCCACGGATCATGGGCAGAATACTTTATCGCACCAGCTGCAGGCGTTATCCCCCTGCCCGATATGATTGCTGATGAGGCAGCAGCACAGTTGGTCGCAATGCCCTTCTCGGCCATCTCTTTGCTTGATTTCATCAACGTATCCGAGGGCGATTGGGTTGTCCAAACCGCAGCCAATGGCGCTGTAGGTAAAATATTTGCCGAACTTGCGCGCTCTAAAGGCATTCACACCGTAAATCTTGTGCGCCGCAAAGCTGCTGTGGCAGAACTAGAATCCATGGGTCTTGAAAATGTGATTTCAACGGATCAAGACGGCTGGAAAGATAAAGCACAGGCCTTGGTCGGCGAAGCTGGCGCAAAGGCGGCAGTGGATTCTGTGGGTGGCGCAATGGGCGAAGATTTGGTTGATTTGCTCGGCTGGCAAGGCGAATTGATCACCTTCGGCACCGCCTCGGGCGCGCCATTAACGCTCAATTCCGGCGCTTTGATTTTCAAACATATCACTGTGAAAGGGTTCTGGGGCTCCAAAGTGTCTGAAATGATGGAACCAGCCAAACGCGTGGGGTTGATCACTGAACTTGTCACGCTGGCAGCTACAGGCAAGTTGACTCTGGACGCAGGCGGCGTGTTCGCCATCGACGAAATCACCCAAGCGGTGACGGCGGCGCAAACCCCTGGACGCAAGGGCAAAATCCTGATCCGCCCATAACCCGCACAATCTAAGATTGGAATGATGCAAGCATGGGAGCTTTTCTGTGCTTGCATTCCCTAACCGCTCAATAATCCGCGACAGCTCTGTCACAAAGGCAAGACTTTGCCGGAGGAGTGCATCCGCCCCTTTCCCAAGGCGACGCAGAGGCATATAAGCCCATTTACGGGGAGATTCTCCCGTCTTTAAGATTGACGAGGAATGTAGGAACTATGGCGGGATTTAGAGGACTTTTCTCTTCGGATATGGCGATTGACCTTGGGACAGCGAACACGCTTGTCTATGTCAAGGGCAAGGGCATCATCCTTAATGAACCATCCGTCGTGGCCTACCACGTCAAAGACGGGCGCAAGCAAGTTTTGGCTGTGGGCGAAGACGCCAAGCACATGCTGGGTAAAACGCCTGGATCTATCGAAGCCATCCGCCCTATGCGTGACGGTGTGATCGCGGATTTCGACACTGCCGAAGAAATGATCAAACATTTCATTCGAAAAGTGCACCGCCGCACCTTGTTCCCCAAACCCAAGATTATCGTCTGTGTGCCACATGGCGCGACGCCTGTTGAAAAACGTGCGATCCGCAACTCTGTTCTATCGGCTGGTGCCGGACGCGCCGGTTTGATTGCAGAACCGATTGCTGCGGCGATTGGCGCAGGCATGCCGATCACAGACCCCACAGGCAACATGGTTGTCGACATCGGTGGTGGTACAACTGAGGTCGCGGTTCTGTCTTTGGGCGACATCGTTTACGCGCGGTCTGTGCGTGTCGGTGGTGACCGCATGGATGACGCCATTATCGCGTATTTGCGCCGTCAGCAAAACCTGTTGATCGGTGAAGGCACGTCCGAGCGCATCAAAACCACCATCGGTACAGCACGTATGCCTGACGATGGGCGCGGTGCCGCTATGACCATTCGTGGGCGTGACTTGCTCAACGGTGTGCCAAAAGAAATCGAAATTTCACAAGCCCAAGTGGCCGAAGCTCTGTCTGAGCCCGTGCAGCAAATCTGCGAAGCCGTGATGGCAGCGCTTGAGACCACGCCACCAGATTTGGCGGCAGACATCGTGGACCGTGGTGTGATGCTTACCGGTGGCGGCGCTCTTTTAGGCGACCTTGATCTAGCATTGCGCGAGCAAACAGGCTTGGCGATTTCTGTCGCTGACGAGCCGCTTAATTGTGTAGCTTTGGGCACAGGCAAAGCTTTGGAGTATGAAAAACAGCTCCGTCATGTGATTGATTACGACAGCTGATCGTTGGCCACAGGGGCGTATTTCATGCGCCCCAAGCCTGCGATCCTTTAAAGGTTCGAAGTAAACGTGGCCAAAGACGTGAACACATCTGACAACTTTATTAGGCCTCTGCGCAGATTGCTGTCTGCGCTGTTTATTATTTTGCTCTTTAGCATTTTCATTTTGTGGCGCATCGACAGCCCGCGCGTGGAACGCATCCGCGCGCAGCTTGTGGATCGAGTAGTACCGTCCTTTGAATGGGCTTTGGTGCCGGTAACCAAAACAATCGACATGGTCGAAAACTTTCAAAGTTACAGCCGCATTTACGAGCAAAACCAAGAACTGCGCCGCGAGTTGCGTCAAATGCAAGCGTGGAAAGAAGCCGCGTTGCAGCTGGAACAAAAGAACGCCAAACTGCTTGACCTGAACAACGTGCAGCTTGACCCTAAATACACGTATGTGACGGGCGTCGTTATGGCCGACAGCGGATCGCCGTTTCGTCAATCTGTGCTGTTAAACGTCGGATCGCGAGACGGTATTTTGGATGGCTGGGCCACAATGGACGGAATCGGCCTTGTGGGGCGCATCTCGGGGTTAGGCGAAAACACTGCACGTGTTGTGTTGCTAACAGACAGCAACTCGCGCCTGCCTGTGACCATTCAACCCTCGGGCCAACGCGCGATTTTGTCGGGCGACAACACGGCCCGCCCACCACTTTCATTCATCGAAAGTCTTGAATTGATTCGCCCTGGCGATCGGGTTGTGTCCTCAGGCGATGGTGGCGTTTTTCCGTCGGGCCTGGTGATCGGTCAAGTGGCGCTTGGCGCTGATCGGCGCTTGAGGGTTGTTTTGGCCGCAGACTACGAGCGGCTGGATTACCTGCGCGTTTTACGATCGCTTGAAGGCGAGCGCATTACCGATCCGGGCTCATTAATTTTGCCCGATGCTCCGATTTCAGCAACAGCAGACACTGCGGAGGCATCTAATGGTTGAACCATGGGTTGTCAGACAGTGGATGTATCGTGGAGGGTTTGTGTTAATTTGCATGACCGCACTGTTCTTTTGCATTCTACCGCTTGAGGTTGGCGCAGGTCGCTGGCCCGGGCCCGATCTGATGCTTGCTTTTGCTTTCACGTGGGTGCTGCGCCGCCCTGCTTATGTGCCCATGCTCTTGGTGGGCCTTACGTTTTTGATGGGTGACTTTATTTTCATGCGCCCACCCGGTCTTTGGGCAGCACTTTGCGTCGTTGCCGTTGAGTTTTTACGCGGGCGCGAGGGTATGTCGCGCGACATGCCTTTTTTGGTCGAGTGGGCGACGGTTTCTGTGCTCATGTTTGGGCTCGCTGTGGTGTACCGTATCTGTTTGGGGGTTTTTATGGTCGATCACACATCGTTTGGCTTGGTTATTTTGCAACAAATTTCGACGTTGTCGGTTTATCCGCTTGTCGTAGTCGCCTCGACATTTCTGATGGGCGTGACTAAAATTAGCCCCGCTGAAGCCGAGCAGATTGGATACGCACGATGAGACGATCCCCTGCAGATACTGCCGAAAGCGCAAGGAAAATATCGCGCCGCGCCCTGTTTTTGGGTGGTGCTCAATTAACCTTTATGGGCGTGCTTGGTCTACGGATGCGGTTCATGCAAGTGGATCAGGCCGAAGAATTTCGTCTGCTTGCGGATGAAAACCGTCTTAAAGTGCGCCTTTTGCCGCCTGCGCGTGGATTGCTCTATGATCGCAATGGCGTGATTTTGGCTGAAAATGAACAGACCTTTCGCATTGTGATCCGCAAAGAGGATGCAGCACACCTAGATGTCGTTTTGGCAAAGCTTGAAAAACTGATTGGTCTTACGCCAGACGAGCAAGAACGTGTGCGCAAAACGCTAAAAAGTCGCGACACCGGCCCCTCTGTGCCCGTGACCATTGCAGATCGTTTGACCTGGGAAGCCTTTTCCACCGTTGCGGCCAATGGACCTGCTCTACCGGGCGTGTCGCCCGAAGTGGGGCTGACGCGATTTTACCCATTCCGCGATGATTTCGTGCACACAGTTGGGTATGTTCGCCCTGTGACCCGCGACAAACTGGATCAGATGGAGGTCGTCGACCCTATTTACCGCATCCCTGATTTCCAAATCGGCCTGACGGGCGTTGAAACCAAATTGGAAGACCTGCTCAAAGGCCGCGCAGGCACTTTGCGGGTTGAGCAAAATGTGCACGGGCGCACTATTCGCGAGTTGGACCGGCAAGAAGGCGTGGCGGGCTCTAACATTCAGTTGACCTTTGATCAAAAAGTTCAAAACTTCGTTCAAGCGCGCTTGGCTGGCGAAAGTGCTTCTGCCGTGATTATGGATGTGCGCACTGGTGATGTGATCTCTGCGGGCTCAACCCCTGCCTTTGACCCAAATAAGTTCGTCCGCGGCATTTCAAGCGCTGACTACAAAGCCTTGCTGGAAAATATCTATCGCCCCTTGCCATCAAAGTCCGTCCAAGGCGCCTACCCGCCCGGATCGACGTTCAAGATGGTCACAGCGCTCGCAGCCCTTGAGGCAGGTGTAGTGACCCCTGACGAGACCGTGCGTTGTACTGGCCATACCGAAGTCGGTGGGCGTCGGTTTCATTGTTGGAAGCGCTCTGGGCACGGCAACATCAATCTTGTTGGGTCGCTGCGCCATTCTTGCGATGTCTATTACTATGAAATGGCGCAACGCGCTGGCATCGAAAAGATCGCAGACATGGGGCGCAAACTTGGGCTTGGCGAGGACTTTGCATTGCCGCTGCCCGGCATGTCCACAGGACTGGTGCCCGACAAGCAATGGAAACGTGACAAACGCGGCGCGGATTGGGTGATCGGTGACAGTTTGAATGCCGCAATTGGCCAAGGCTTTGTGTTGACGACCCCGATGCAACTGGCGGTGATGACATCGCGATTGGCCACGGGGCGCGCGATCACGCCACGGCTTGTCAAAACAATCGATGGGGTAGAGCAGCCAATCCAAGACGCAGGCCCATTGGACATCAACGAAAACATGTTACGCGCTGTGCGCCAAGGTATGTATGAGGTGTCCAATAGTTCACGCGGTACGGCCTATGGGTCACGGATTGTGGAAGATGGCATGCAAATGGCTGGCAAGACCGGAACAAGCCAAACCCGCAACCTGATTGTGAACAATAAAAACGTGCCATGGGAAGAGCGCGACCATGCATTGTTTGTCGCTTTTGCGCCCTATGACAATCCCAAATACGCCGTCTCTGTAGTCGTCGAACACGGCGGTGGCGGATCTACGGCGGCAGCACCCATTGCACGTGATTTGATGCTATTCGCCTTGCATGGAGCTGTGCCGCCTTTGGCCTCATATCCTCAATCTCAGCGCGCGACGATCAAAAATCGTCTCGATGCTTTGCCCTTGCGCCCCGATGGTGACAGCACAGGCAAAAGGAGCAACGCGTGAGTTATCTAGAGCAAAACCTAAAGACCGTTCCAACGGGCCTATCCAAGGTGCTCTACGTCAATTGGGCTTTGGTAATATTGCTCACAGCCGTGGCCAGCATCGGTTTCATCATGCTTTATTCTAATGCCGGAGGGTCATTTTCGCCATGGGCCGCGCCGCAAATGAAGCGGTTCGGCCTTGGGCTAGTGCTTATGTTGATGATCGCCATGGTGCCGATCTGGTTTTGGCGCAATGTCGCGGGCATCGGCTATCTGCTGTCTTTGGCTTTACTGCTGGTGGTCGAATTTTTCGGTGATGTCGGCATGGGCGCGCAACGTTGGATTGACCTTGGGTTTATGCGATTGCAGCCTTCTGAGCTGATGAAGATCACCTTGGTTATGCTGCTGGCAGGCTACTACGATTGGCTGGACATCAAAAAAGTCTCGCGCCCTCTGTGGGTCGCGATCCCTGTTTTGTTGATCTTATTACCAACCGCTTTAGTGCTCAAACAGCCTGATCTTGGCACCTCGCTTTTGCTGGTGTTTGGCGGCGTGATTATCATGTTCGCAGCGGGCGTTAGTTGGTGGTATTTTGGTGCGGTTGCGGCCATGGGCGCAGCTTTGGTGACATCCGTGTTCTCGTCACGCGGCACGTCTTGGCAATTGCTCAAAGACTATCAATACCGCCGCATCGATACGTTTTTGGACCCAGCCTCTGACCCTTTGGGCGCTGGATATCACATCACCCAATCCAAAATTGCCCTCGGCTCAGGCGGCTGGACGGGGCGCGGATTTATGCAAGGCACACAATCGAGATTGAACTTTTTGCCTGAAAAACACACCGACTTTATATTCACCACATTGGCCGAAGAGTTCGGATTTTTGGGTGGATTTTCCTTGCTCATGCTTTATGCGGGCATAATCGTGTTTTGTTTGATTTCGGCGATGAATAACAAAGATCGCTTTGGTGCCTTGGTCACAATCGGCATCGCCGCCACGTTCTTTTTGTTCTTCGCGGTAAACATGTCGATGGTCATGGGCCTCGCTCCCGTTGTGGGTGTGCCCTTGCCAATGGTGTCTTACGGAGGATCGGCCATGCTGGTGTTGATGGTTGCCTTTGGGATTGTGCAATCTGCCCATGTCCATCGTCCGCGTAGTAAATCCTAACAGAATTCGAGGCGCGCCATGACCGTGAACATTCTTTTCTCAGCGCAGCGCAGCCTGTGGGATGCCTATAAAGACGCGCTGCCAAAAGCGCTCAACGCGCAAGGCATTGCGGCGCAGATTAGCACCGCGATGCCCCCAGATCAGACTGATTACATCGTGTATGCCCCCAATCCGTCCCTGACCGACTTCGCACCTTTCGTGCGGACAAAAGCAGTTTTGAGCTTGTGGGCGGGCGTGGAAACCATTGTGGGCAATGCAAGCCTGACCCAACCTTTGTGCCGAATGGTGGACGAAGGTTTAGAGCTCGGCATGACAGAATGGGTCGTTGGCCATGTGATGCGTCACCATTTGGGAATGGACCGTCACATTCACGGATTGAACGGTAGGTGGGATCAAACCACACCTCCGCTGGCGCGCGACAGGCAGGTCACAGTGTTGGGTCTAGGGATGCTTGGCGGGGCGGCAGCCAAGGCTTTGGCCTCGCTCGGTTTTAACGTCACGGGATGGTCACGCAGCCCCAAAGAGATCAAAGGCATCACCTGCTTGCATGGCGCTGATGGGTTAAAACACGCGCTGCAACAGGCTAAAATTTGCGTTCTACTTTTGCCCAACACCTCTGCGACAGAAAACACACTGCGCATTGAGACACTCGCAATTATGCCGCGCGGCGCAGTGATTTTAAATCCGGGGCGTGGCGTGTTGATCGACGACGACGCGTTACTTGCAGCCCTTGAAACAGGTCAGATTTCTCACGCCACATTGGATGCATTTCGTATCGAGCCTTTGCCCAAAAACCATGTGTTTTGGCGGCACCCGAACATCACTGTGACACCACATATTGCCGCTGAAACAAGACCTAAATCAGCGTCTCAAGTGATTGCAAGCAACATCAAACGATCCGAGTACGGCCAGCCTTTGTTGCATTTGGTGGACCGCAATGCGGGTTACTGACGCGATGCCAATCTGCGCCTAAAGCGAGACATCAGCGCAAAATAGGCGGCTTGTTTGGGTCCATACCGGGCGCGGAAGGCCCTGTGGATTGGGGGTCTGGCTGGGGCAGATCAAAGCGCAAGCCGTGGCGCGCAAGTGCCGCGCAAAGCGGATCGCT
The DNA here is from genome assembly GCF_038899935.1 of Pacificibacter sp. AS14. NCBI lineage: Bacteria > Pseudomonadati > Pseudomonadota > Alphaproteobacteria > Rhodobacterales > Roseobacteraceae > Pacificibacter > Pacificibacter sp. AS14. Next base: position 27,619 of record NZ_JBBMQI010000011.1, on the reverse strand, counting down.
GGGGGCAAAGAACGCAACATCCAAAGCCCCCGCTTCAATTCCTGAAAACGTCAAAGCCTCGGCCACCAGTTGCGCCAAAGCACCTTCCGAGCCGGGCATGTGGTCAACATAGGCCAAAAGATGGGTTTTCGCGCCACCTTCATAGGTCACCCCCGCCAAATAAGCGACTCGCGCCAATCCTCCAGCAATCGCCAGTTTGGTGTCTAGCGCAGAAATCAAAGGTTCGGGCAGACCATGCGGTGGGGTGATTTCTTCGGGTTTGGCCTCGGCTTCGCTTGGGGCGTGGGCCAGCGTGTCTTTGAGCCAATCCATTGCCTCAGGCGGCAACAGCATCTCGGATGGCGCGACAGTCAAATTCAATCCTAGACCGATACCCTGCCCTGCCAACATGTCCGCCAAAACCCGACCCGATAGCGCCGCATATGGCGCTTCACCTGCAAATTCGGCCAAGCGTTCTTCGCGGTCAAACACCAAAACATAGTTTTGATCTTCGACAGGGAAGACACGGGGCTCAAGAGGCGCCTCGCCTTCATGTTCCACATCCAACAGCAAAAATAATTCACAATCGGCCAGCCGTTCAAAGAACCGCAACCGCAAAGTGTCATCGTTTTGGTCAGCGTCCATAGCGGCATGCGCCACATCGATGGGCGTAAGATCAGGCGTGGATTGATCGGTCATACAGGCTCCTCTACCGACGCAGATCAAGCCCATCGCAACATAGGCCCAAACGGTCTGGTTTGTTTGACACAACCCGTATGGCTCTCAGGCCGACGAGGCAAGCAAAACTCACAAAGACAACGCCGCCCTGAGCGACACGGGGGCAGAGGTTTTGTTGCGCAAATCAAGCGATGTCACAAGGTCAAGAAGATGACTTTTCATCAGTTCCTCAGCGCGTGGCCCATCATGAGCCGCAAAAGCCGTGATCAACGCGTCATGGGCATGGCTTTCACATATCGCAGCCCGTCTTTGCCAATAAAGCGCGATGATCAATGAAGACCGTGAAATAAGCTGCGTGATAAAAGCTTCTATCGTGTGTTGATCGGCAATTCGGGCAATATCAATGTGAAACTGTCCTGACAGATACAGCGCGCGCCCGTGATCGCCAGCATGAAGCGCTCCGTGCTCAGCATCTATATGTGCCTGCAACTGAGCAACTTGATTGTCCGTGATGCGCAAGGCGGCAGAATAGGCTGTACGTGGTTCGAGCAAAGCGCGGGCTTCGAACACCTCGCGCGCCTCTTGCACCGACGGTTGCGCGACATAGGCCCCACGATTGCGTTTAAGTTCCACAAGTCGTTGATGGGCTAAAGACTGAAGAGCCGCGCGGACGATGGTCCGACTGACCCCATACACTTCAGCAATATCGTCCTCGCCCAGTTTGGTACCTGGGGCCAAACGGTGTTCGTGGATGGCCAACTCAAGTTTTTCAAACAGCAGGTCGGCGGTCATTGGCGTAGAGCTCAGATCAGTCATCTTAGTTCCTTTGACCTACATTGGAATCGCATGACCTCTATGGCAAGCGCCAAAGCTTTCATCATTTTGTTTTCATAATTGTATACAATATTGCGCACATAAATGCGCACTTTCCGCCCAACACAGCACAAACTTTAGGCAACTCATGCTTTCGCACACAAATCACCACAGATTTCAATGCCGCATCGCAACAAAATCTGCTGACCATGAGTCCAGACGAATACAAATTTTCAAACGGCAAGGGGTGCACATGGGCGCTGGATACGATCTTGAACTGATCAATCTGACGAAAAAATATGGCGATACGCTTGCTGTAGATCGGATCAATTACAAATTCAAAGCAGGCAGTTATGTCTGTCTTTTGGGACCATCTGGTTGCGGAAAATCATCGACTCTCCGGATGATCGCAGGGCATGAAACCCTCACGGACGGATCTGTTGTTTTGGATGGGTTTGATGTCTCGACGCTCGCCCCCGCAAAACGTGGCACAGCGATGATGTTTCAAAGTTATGCCCTATTTCCGCACCTAAGTGTGCGCGACAACGTGGCGTTCTCCTTACGCATGAAGGGCGTCGACAAGCCGACACGCCATGCCAAAGCCAATGCTTTGTTAGAATTGGTCGACATGACATCCTTTGCCGAACGGTTTCCTGAACAGCTGTCCGGCGGCCAACAGCAACGGGTCGCTTTGGCTCGCGCTCTTATCACGGAACCCAAGGTTTTGTTGCTTGACGAGCCGCTGTCTGCTCTTGATCCGTTTTTGCGTATTCGGATGCGTAGCGAACTCAAACGCTTGCAGCGTGAGCTTGGTATCACCTTTATCCACGTCACCCACGGCCAAGACGAAGCGTTGGCGTTGGGCGATGAATTGGTGGTGATGAACAATGCAGTGATCGAACAGGCAGGCACGGCACGCGATGTCTGGTCAGCCCCGAAAACCGAATTCGTGGCGCGTTTTATGGGCGGGCACAATGTTATTTCACTGGACGGGGGCAAAGTCGCTTTGCGATCTGATGAAGTCAGGCTCGATAAAAACGGATTGGCCGCGACCGTCACCTCTGTCGAATACCAAGGCGGACATGTGGCCCTCACAACTCAAACGGATTCAGGTGAAGAAGTTTTGGCCTTGGTGCCAGAAACCGACTTTTACGCCTCACCCAAAAATCCAGGCGACGCAGTCAATCTCGCTTGGGATGAGGGGCGGCTGCACCGCCTCCTGACTTAAACACGTTCAATTCTTCCAAACTAACAAGGGAAAACTCAATGTCAAAAATGCGTTATAGCCGTCGTTCCGTCCTCAAGGGCGCCGCAGGTGCCGTTGCTGCCTCTACTTTGCCAGCACCTATGGTCTGGGCTCAAGAAATCAAAGACATCACTTTGCGCCAGTTCGGCACAGGCGTGTCGAACCTCAATGATGTGGCCAATAAGGTTAAAGAAGATCTTGGCTTCACCCTAGAGATGACAGCGCTCGACAGTGACAGCGTCACCCAACGTGCCGCCACACAACCGGATAGCTTTGACATCGCGGATATCGAATACTGGATCTGTAAAAAGGTTTGGCCAACAGGCAACTTGCAGGCGATGGATACATCTAAGATTGACAACTACGACAAAATCGTCGGCACCTTCCGTTCTGGTAAATTGACCCCAACAAGCCAGATTGCTCAAGGAACCGCACCACACACTGTGGGCTTTGTTGATGGCCCAGGCAGCAAAACTTTTGCCACTGAAGAATCCGGTTGGATGACTTTGATCCCAACCATCTACAATGCTGACACCTTGGGCATTCGACCTGACCTTATCGGTCGTCCAATTAGCAGCTGGACTGAACTTTTGAACCCTGAGTTCAAAGGCAAAGCCTCAATTCTCGACATCTCATCCATCGGCATCATGGACATGGCGATGGTTTGTGAAGCCATGGGTGAAATCCAATATGGCGACAAAGGCAACATGACCAAAGAAGAGATCGACAAAACATTCGCGATCTTCACAGAAGCCAAGAAAAACGGCCAATTCCGTGCATTCTGGAAATCCTTCGATGAATCCGTGAACTTGATGGCATCCGGCGAAGTTGTCATCCAATCCATGTGGTCCCCTGCGATCACGGCTGTGAAATCACGCGGCATTCCATGTGTCTATCAACCACTTAAAGAGGGCTACCGCTCTTGGGGTGGTGGCCTTGGTCTATCATCTAGCTTGTCTGGCATGGAATTGGATGCGGCTTACGAATACATCAACTGGTACTTGTCCGGTTGGGTTGGCGGCTACTTGATGCGTCAAGGTTACTACTCTGCTGTGCCTGAAACCTCGAAAGAGTTCATGAGTGAGAACGAATGGGGCTACTGGTTCGAAGGCAAAGCAGCCACTGGCGACATCACATCTCCAACGGGCGACGTCTTGGCCGGTGCTGGCGATCTGCGCGATGGTGGGTCTTTCACCGACCGTATGGGCGCAGTGGCGTGCTGGAACTCCGTTATGGATGAAAACCAGTACATGGTCCGCAAATGGAACGAATTCATCGCGGCCTAATGTGACCTTTCTTGAGGTTCTACCTCCCTCGTGTGGGCCTTCGGGCCCGCACACCCCATCCCCCCAAAAGACCATAGATGTGCATCGGCACACCGGCGAGGACACATGGAAAAGACACGCAATTTGGTAACATACCTACAGGCAGCACCCTTGGCTGTTGTTCTGCTTGGGTTCCTTATCGCGCCTATCGTTATGATTGTGATCGTCAGCTTTTGGGGCGCGACAGAGTTTTCGATCTATCCGGCTTTTCAATTCGACAACTACGCCTTTTTGTTCGGATCGCCCGTCACCTACAAGGTGTTTTTTGCAACGTTCAAATACGCGATTATCACTTGGGCTTTGACCCTGTCCATCGGCTTTACCATCGCCTATTTCCTTGCCTTTCACATCCGCACACAGGCCATTCAAACGGTGCTGTTTTTGCTCTGCACCATCCCGTTTTTAACCTCGAACATCATCCGCATGATTTCTTGGATTCCTTTTTTAGGTCGCAACGGGATTGCCAATCAGGCGCTGATCTCATGGGGTGTGATTGACGTACCGCTTGAGTGGCTTTTGTACTCGGATTTCGCCGTCATCTTAGCGTTTGTGCACCTATACACCTTGTTTATGGTGGTGCCGATTTTCAATACAATGATCCGCATCGACAAATCCTTGATTGAAGCCGCCTATGACAATGGTGCCTCGGGATTTCAAACGCTCAAGCACGTCATCATTCCACTGACAAAACCGGGCATCATGATCGGAACGATTTTTGTGGTCACATTGGTGATGGGCGATTTCATAACAGTGCGATTCATGTCGGGATCGCAAAAAGCCAATGTCGGGCGTTTGATTTCAAACGACATATCGCTGCTGCAATACCCGTCTGCTGCGGCCACTGCTGTGATCTTGCTGTGCACCGTTTTGATTGTCATTGGCGTCTTGCTGCGCTTCGTTAATATTCGAAAGGAGCTATAAGATGGAAAGCCGCCCCCGTTCCTTTTACCTGCTCTCCGCCTTTTTCATTTTGTTTCTCATGTTCCTTTACGGTCCAACACTGACCATCGGCATCTTGTCGTTTCAAGGCCCCAAAGGCGGGCTGACGTTTCCGATGAACGGTGTCTCGATGCATTGGTTTGCGGACCTGTTCAAGCAACAGGCCGTGGGCGACATTTGGGGGTCGTTCCGGCGCTCATTCGTGCTGGGCCTCATGGTTATGGTGTCGACCGTGATCGTGTCTGTGTCCGCAGGCCTTGCGTTCCGTAAAAACTTTAAAGGATCGGGAGTGCTGTTTTACATGGCGATCACATCGCTGGTGATTCCGTCCATCTTGGTGTCACTGGGCGTCGGCCTGATTTTTAGCCAGCTCGGGTTCAAAGTGCATTGGGCCACTTCAGGGTTCGGATCACAGCTGACTTGGACACTGCCTTTTGGTCTTTTGATCATCTTCGCGGTCTTCAACCGGTTCGATAAATCCTTTGAAGAAGCCGCCCGCGACCAAGGAGCCACCCCATGGCAAACCATCCGCTTTGTGATTTTGCCCATCATTGCGCCCTCTCTCATTGGCGTCGCGTTGTTCGGCTTCACATTGTCCTATGACGAATTCGCCCGCACGCTTTTGACAGCGGGCAGTTACAACACCCTGCCCCTCGAAATCTTCGGGATCACCACAAACGTCACAACCCCCGTAATCTACGCGCTCGGTACGCTGACCACGCTGTTTTCATTGCTCATCATCGCCGTCTTTTTGGTGATCGTTTGGATCATGGGCAAGCGCCGTCGCGGGCTTGGGTCTGATGCTGGGTCTGGTGTCTGATGCGATTGATCTACATAAACCCAAACGCAACCGAAACGATGACCCAAAGCATCGTCGACGCTGCACGCAAGGCCCTGCCTGACGCCCATATTATCGGACTAACAAATCACGATGGCCCCCGCGCCATCGAAGGCCCCGAAGACGGCGAACATGCCGTCACAGGACTGCTAAAACTGATCCCCAAGGCCAAAGCATTGGGCGCAGACGCCATCATTATCGCTTGTTTTGATGACACAGGACTGGCCGAAATGCGTAAAGCTGCGGATTGTCCTGTCTTGGGGATCGGTCAATCCGCATACACTATGGCGCAGATCATCGGCGCAGAATTCTCAGTTGTTACATCACTTGCTGTTTCCATTCCAGTTATTGACGGCAATATTCAAACCACTGGGTTTGGCTCAATCTGCCGGTCCGTGCGCGCCAGTGGGCTTGGTGTCCTCGACATAGACGCCGGCGCACCTGAAGCGATTACTCGATTGTCAGAAGAAATCAATTTAGCCCAAACGCAAGACGGTGCGACAGCCGTCGTACTTGGATGTGCCGGTATGGCGCATCTGCGTGAATTGCTTGCAGCAAAGACCAATGTACAATTGATTGACGGCGTTGCAGCCTCTGCGTATCTCGCACAATCTGCTGTCCGTTTTTTGAACACCTGAGGCGCGAAACGCAAATACACCGTATTTGCCCGACATATATGGTAATAGTGATTCCGCTTATCTGCAAAAAACTGTGTCGCGTTGAGCGACAATAGCCATGTAAACCACAAAAAACTGAAGGATTGTTTCCTAAATCCACCCAAATCGCGCGGATCTGGCCCCATTTCTGGTGGAAGGCGACGTTCTGATGTGGATTAACCATGCTTTGCCCGACATAATGTGAACAAATTGAGTGCGTAAGACTCTCTTTAAGCAAAGTCCGTTAAGGATAAATGAGCTAAGCAGTTTCGAGGCGTACCAATGCTTGAGTTTGATAATGTAAGCAAGTCCTATTGGACTGGCACACAGCGTAAGGTGATCCTTGATCGGGCGTCCTTTAGGGTGGAGCTTGGCAATTCACTTGGTATTTTGGCGCCAAACGGCACCGGCAAAACCACGATCATCAACATGATGAGTGGTTTGGAGAAACCTGACGAGGGCGAAATTCGTCGCGGCTGCCGTATTTCCTTTCCTTTGGGGTTTATGGGCGGGCTAATCGGCAAACACACAGGGCGCGAAAACGTCCGCTTTATTGCGCAGCTTTACGATCTTGATCCCGATTACGTCGAAGCCTTTTGCAGATGGCTGTGCGACATCAATGAATATTTTGACATGCCCGTGGGCACCTATTCTTCGGGCATGCGTGCGCGACTGTCTTTTGCGTTGCTGCTGGCGCTTGATTTTGACATTTACTTGATCGACGAAGGCATGCCCTCCACAGCGGATGTCAATTTCAACCGCAAAGCTGGTGCAATCTTGCGCGAACGACTAGAGAAAGCGACGATCATTGTGGTGTCTCACCAAGCCTCCACTTTAGAGAAATTCTGTCGATCCGCTGCTGTCTTGCGCAAAGGTAAATTGCATATGTTCGATACATTAGAAGAGGCAAAAGCGCTCTATGACTACGAAGCCTAAAGCCCAGAAATTTCGCGTCCGCAGGACTCCGCGCGCGGCAAGCGTGTCCGATGCGGCTGCACTGGTCGACGCCCTGAAAACACCAACACTTGCACCAGCCAACACGCAGGCGCAGCAACCTTCGATTTCACCCGTGCAAGCGACTGCACCCGCCGCAGCTGTCGATCACTCGCAGTTGTTTGACAACGGAGGCGACGATGACGGATTTGGAAGCATGCCCTTTCCTGGCGCTGCAGCCGCGGCGCACCCAAAGCCAATAGAAACGCCGCGCCGCACCTCACGCGGTGCTATTTCAGATGCTTTGGCCTCTGGCGCACGGGGCAAACAAACATCACGCCAAGCGGTCACCGGAGACATCACGCCGGCTGATGAAATATCCGTGGATCAAGATATCGACACGATCAAACGCGAGGGTTTAACGGGTCGTCAATTGCGCATGGCACGTCGCGTCGCGCAAAAACACAGCCTTGCCCCGACCTCAGACTTTGATGCGGTGCGTTTGCTACGTAAGCAAGGGATTGATCCCTTCCAACGCTCAGCCATGCTCGACATGGTCTCCACTGAAGACGATGCCAATCTTCCCGCGACAACGGGCAATAAGCTGCCTAAAACGATTGAAACCGCCGCCATGCCGTCCGCTGATGTGATGGAACGGCTGTCGCGCGAAAACGAAATTTCGCAAATTCAGCTCGATATTGCAAAACGGCGTCGTCGCAAAACGGCCTTGCTTGCCTCACGTTTAGCGGTGTTTGTCGGCGTTCCCACGTTTCTGTCAGCGATCTATTTCTACACAATCGCCACGCCAATGTACGCGACGAAATCCGCCTTTGTAATTCAGCAAGCTGATTCTGCGACTTCTGGCGTAGGTGGTCTCTTTTCTGGGTCGCCTTTGGGGGGGTCCCAAGATTCCATTGCCGTTCAAGATTATCTTGAAAGCCGCGACGCTATGCTGCGCCTCGATGCTGATGTGGGATTTAAAGAACACTTCGCCTCAGAAGCCATCGATTCGATACAGCGGTTGCCAGAGAATCCAACCAATGAAAAAGCCTACAAAGTCTACTCAAAACGCGTCAGCATTGGCTATGATCCCACCGAAGGATTGCTGAAAATGGAGGTGGTCGCCGCAGACCCGAATGTGTCCAAACAGTTCAGCGACGCTTTGATCCAATACGCTGAGGAACGAGTGGACAACCTGACTCAGCGCAAACGCGAAGACCAAATGAAGGGCGCGCGAGAGAGCTTGGAAGACGCCGAACGTAAAATGGGTGAAGCGCAAGAAAGCGTTGTGGTCTTGCAAGAACAGTTGGGTATCATTTCACCTGAGGCCGAAACCGGTGCACTGATGGGGCAAATTTCAACATTTGAAACGCAACTGCAACAAAAGCAATTGCAACTGCAGCAGTTGTTGGACAACTCTCGTCCCAACCAAGCCCGTGTTGAAGGTGTCCGAGGTGACATTGGTCGCTTGGAAAATATTGTCGCTAATCTGCGAGCTCAGATGACTGATGCTACGGGCACATCAGGATCTTTGGCGCGGATCTCGGCCGAATTACGCATGGCGGAAGTTGATCTTCAAACCCGCCAAATGATGGCGCAGCAGGCCATTCAATCGCTTGAGGTGGCCCGTATCGAAGCCAATAGACAAACGCGTTACTTGTCGCTGAGCTCTAGCCCCGTGGCACCAGATGAACCCACTTATCCGCGCAAATTCGAAAACACGATTTTGGCGTTTTTATTGTTCTCAGGCATCTATCTACTGGCGTCGCTCACCGCTGCCGTGCTGCGCGAGCAGGTTTCGGCGTGAAGCTGGATAAGGCTTTAAAGAAGAAAAGTTTTAAAAGGATGCCGCATCGGCGTCCTTTTTCTATTTGACGAGGATCAAAATATCTTCAAGCGTCAACGCCACACCGCCTGTCACTGGCACATGAGTACGCCCTTCAATGGACACTTCGGCCCCCAAGTCCATGAACGCTTTAATGTTTGTCACCTTGGTCGCCAAATGCATATGAAATATCCGTGATTTCAATACCTTGAGCATCTGCGCAATGAAACAAAAGTGTGCGGTTCCCAAACAGATTTGCGCAAGTGTCGTTTTCTCAATCAAAAAAATTTGGAAACAATGTTTCTGGTATTCCCAAGGAGCACAAGATGATCCTGTGCCATCTTGAAGGCGATCATCCCCTGCGCACACCAATAAGAGACCATTCCCACATTGATGGCAATCTGTTCAGGCGAACACGAAGACGCGTTCAAATCGGTCCGCCACTAAGATGCCAAGCCAATTCTATCATGGCCTTTGAAAATTTTCTCATTCGAGTTTTCAAATTTCTGCAAAAAGGGGTTGCACAGCCCGCAGCGACAGACTAATCAACGCTCCAAGTTGGGGTGTAGCCAAGTGGTAAGGCAATGCTTTTTGGTAGCATGTACCGTAGGTTCGAATCCTACCACCCCAGCCATTTCCACCATGACTAACAAGCATAGACCCAGCAGACTAACCTGCTGAGGAATGCCCCAGATTTATGCCCCACCCTCAGGCGAGAGGGAGGGACGGGTACGGCACATATGCTATTGCAGCGCAGCGCGTGTCGTGATTCCAGCCATTCATGTGCAGCACAGAGTAAGGCAACTTGACCAAATTTCGCCTCCAAATGATGGAAATAGTTTAGTCGCCGATTATTGTGAGGTTTGGGAAGAACAGAGGCGTGCTAGTTCACTTTCAGGTAACCTATATATCGGTCTAGTTAGGAACCACGGTTGATCAGAAGAAAAGGTGCTTCAAAGGAAGGCTCGCGGCACCGATTGCGGCCGAATTTCCTTCGATCCGCGAGATAACTTCCTCTGGCCGCCGTCGGCGCACCCCGTGGCGGGTTTCCCCAAAATCAACAGATCTTTGGATGAGAGATGATGCAAGAGCGCTCGGTATCTGGCCGCCATAGACAATGCTTTGTGGATCGATAACTGCGCTCAACGTATTGATAAGCCTATTATGCTGGGGCGTCACCCGGTCAAGCCAACGTTGAACGCTAGGGAGGCTGGGATCGAAGTCATCCTTAAGTTGTTCGATCATTGTAACCTCCAATCCGTCTTTTCGTAGCTCTTCTATTAGGCTTTTGAGAGCTGGTCGGTGCGGCATCTCCTGCGGTGTGAACATTCCGCTGACCTCGCCTGCATTCCCAAATCCACCGGTTTGCAGCTGACTGTTCAGCACTACACCCGCCCCTAAGCCGTAGTTGAAAGAAAGGTAAACGAAGTTCTGAACATTGCGCCCAACACCGAGCATCAATTCGCACACTGCGCTGCAATTTGAGCCATTTTCAGTCCAGACCGGCAATCTAAACCGATCCGATATGAAGGGTGCAAGTTGTAGCGAGGACCAATCTGATAAGGGCTCAGGCGTACTATATCGAGACCCTTCTATCCTAAACCCCGCAATGGCAACCCCGATCCCAATGATGTCTGTCCGCTTCACATTGTTATTGGCAAGAAGTGTATCAACGGCGGTTTCAATTTCATTCAATGCTTTGTTGGCGGAGCGATCTTCGATTTTGATATTTGACGTGTCATATGACCCGTCAAATCGCATCAGGGTGAGTCCCGCGACATCGGTGTCAATGGAAAGACCGAGCGAGACTCCGAACAATGGATTGAGATGCAAGGCTGGGCTTGGCTTTCCTTTGTATACGGGCGGGCATAATTCTCCCAATTGGATCAAACGACGTGCTTCTAACTGGGCCACTAGCCTGTGAATGGATTGTTGTGTCAGCTCAAGACTTGCCCCCAACGACGACCTCGGCAAACCTGGATTGCGCCAAATCTCTCCCAACAAAGCACGTTCGTTTTGGGTAACGACATTGTCGCGGTCGCGTCGGAATCGGTCAGCTACCAATTGGTCTGGTTCGTAATCTTCTATGTCCATGAAAAGACGGTAGGAACAAAAAAATTGATTGTCACGCCTTATGTGCCACAACTTTGTTACACTTCATGTGTGATAAAGTGGTATCACGAATTGTCATTGGGAGAAGCGACATGAAACCGGGAAAGATCATTTTGGCATCGATAGTTTTCGCGGGCCAATCAAGCTTGGCAACGGCCGAAGACATTGAGTTCTGGTATGGTAATACTGGCACCATCGAGGCAGCGATCCAGACTGCTTGTGAGGCTTTTAACGAAAGCCAGAGCGAGCACAGTGTCACCTGTGTCGGCCAAGGCGGATATGAGCCAGCTATGCAAAAGGCAATTGCGGCCTATCGCTCTCAGCAACATCCAGTCATGATCCAGTTGTTTGATGCCGGCACTTTGGATCTGATGTTGTCAGATGCTGTTGTTCCGGTTCAAGACATCATGCCTGACGTAGATTGGAATGACTATCTGGGCGGTGCTCGCTCATATTACGAAACTTCGACGGGTGCGATGTTCTCGCAACCTTATAACGGCTCGACGCTGATTTTCTACGCCAACATGGACGCTTTAGGTGAAGTTGGCGTGACGGAAATTCCTGACACGTATGAGGGTGTCGTCGAGGTTGCGCGCCAACTTAAGGAGAACGGACACAGTTGTCCTGTCTTGCAACGGGTCCATCCGTGGTTCTCGCTTGAGCAATTCTCGGCTCGTCACGGCGAACCCATTGCCACGAACGGCAACGGGTATAGTGGTTTGGATGCCGAATACGTTTTCAACGAGGGCTTGGTCGCCGAACATTTGACCAACATTGCCGCTTGGCGCGAAGAAGGGTTGTTCAGGTTGCCTGTTGATACAGAGGGCGAAAAGAACGCATTCAATACGGGCGAATGCGCCATGCTGGAAACGTCAACTGGAGCTTACGGTGGAACATACGCAGCCCTTGGCGACAGTGTTGGCGTAGGTCTTGCACCAGTCTATGAGGGCTATGAACGGCACAATACACTAATTGGAGGTGCGTCGATCTGGGTCATGAAGGGTCATGGCGATGCCGAATATTCCGCCGCCTCCGCTTTCCTGGAATTCGTGCGCCAAGACGCGCAGCAGATCGAATTCACCCGCACAACAGGCAATCTGCCTGTGACCAAAAGTGCCCTGGAAACTTTACGTGGGAGCGATGAGGCGGGTGCGATTGAGTTCGCGACTGCCGAATTGGGTGTCACTTCACTAAGCCAACCCGGCGATGACAATAGCCGCGGGATCCGCCTCGGATTCTACGTACAGTTCCGCGATATTTTTGTGGAAGAGGTTACAAAAGCTATGAACGAAGAACAGTCGGTGCAAGAGGCGCTTGATGCGGCTGCAGGGCGCGGAAACGAGTTATTGCGTAGGTTCGAGCAGACCTATGCAGGCGTTGCTCTACCCTAAGACCTATTCGTTTCGAAGGCGGCCCGAGAACATTCTGGCCGCCTGCTTGCTACCGAGGAGGGAGAGCGTCGTGGCGCAAAATTTCTATAAAGGGCGCTGGAGCTATACAGCCTTTGTGGCACCGATCCTCTTATTGATCGGGATGTTTTTCTACATTCCGGTGTTTCTTTCGTTTTTCTGGTCATTTTTTCTTGAACGGCCCTTCGGCGGCGGATCCGAATTCGTCGGCTTTCAGAATTACGCGCGCATTCTGGGTGACCCTGAGTTCTGGTCTGCAATGCGCCGAACACTGTTGTTTATGGTCATCGCACCAGGTTTAGCGATCGGGGTTTCACTCGTTCTAGCACTTGCCGTCAACCGGGGCCTTCGCGGTTCACATGCGGCACGAAATATCATTATTTGGCCCAAGGCAGTGGCCGGGGCTTCTATTGGCGTCGTATTCGTCTTTATCTTCGATCCTTTTCTTGGTGTTTTTCAGTCTATAAACGCTATCTTTCCCGGTCTTTGGAATCCGCGTGTAGACGGGACGGATGCATTTATCACAATTGTCATTGCGCAAATCTGGAACGGCATACCGTTCAACTTCATCATTCTATTATCAGGGCTACAGACCATCCCCGACACGTTGACTAAGGCTGCCGCGATGGACGGGGCCGGGCCGTGGCGTCGGATTGTGGACATCGAACTACCGCTGCTGACCCCACAGTTGTTTCTGACATTCGTGTTGGAGTTTGTGGGCACGATCGTGGAGGCTTTTGGCCTCATTGACACCATGACCCAAGGCGGGCCGGGCGGCGCGACTAACCTGCTAATCTACAAAATCTATTCCGACGGTTTCAAAGCCTACGATCTTTCGGGCGCGGCCACACAAACGGCCATTCTGACGATTTTTGTCACGGTGATGGTTCTGCTTCAGTTTCGACTGGAGAAACACGTGAAATACGAAAGGTGAGCACGATGATCGAACGATCAAATTCAATCCAGCGTGTTGCCGCTTTCGTAATGGTCATCGGCACTATCTTTATTTTGGCCCCGCTGGTCATCGCATTTCTGACTGCGTCACGCTCTTATGAAGAATTTGTACAGGCGGGTGGTATCGAGTTCTCAGTCGGCAGCCACTTCGTCGCCAATATTCGCGAAATCCTGTTTGAAACTGAGCTTCCACGTCAGTTGATCAATTCCTTTGTGATTTCTCTTTTGGTTGCCTTTATCAAATGTAGTTTTGCGTTTCTGGCGACCTTCGCGCTGGTCTTTTATCAATCCCGGCTAAACACGCTCATATTTGCGCTGACCATTGCGACGGTTATGTTGCCGCTCGAGTTGATCGTAATAACAACCTATCAAGTGGTCGCTAACGTCGCGATGCCGCTCAACTGGCTCTTGTCGATCCTTGGTATTGCCAATCTATCCGAATGGATTTTCGGCTGGCGGCCTGAATTCCAGCTAAGCTTACTGGATACTTACATCGGCGTCGCAGCGCCCATTGCCACATCTTGCACATCCGTCTTTATTTACAGGCAATTTTTCCTGAGCCTCCCACAGGACCTGCCAAAAGCGGCTACTATGGATGGGGCGGGGCCGATCCGATTCATGATCGACATCTTGCTCCCACTGTCGTGGACGCCATTGGTTGCGACCTTCATGTTCTGGTTCATTGGCGGCTGGACGTCCTATTTGTGGCCGCTGGTGGCCGCGTCTACGCCAGATGCGCAACCGGCCATCGTCGGGTTGGCCAAAATGGCCAATGCCGACGACGAAACAATCCCCAATGTGCCCTTGCTGATGGCTGGAGCGTTGTTTGTATCCTTTATTCCCGTCCTTCTGATCGCGTTCATGCAGCGCCAGATCGTTCAAGGCCTTAACCTGTCGGAGAAATGATGATGACAGACCACGCAATCTCGCTCGCCAATATTGTCAAAAGTTACGGTGCCTCGACAATCATTCCCGGCCTGACCGCTGAACTTGGGGGCGGTGAATTTACGGTTATTCTTGGCCCGTCCGGCTGCGGAAAATCCACACTTCTTAATATGATCGCCGGTTTGGAAGAGGTGAGCGGAGGCACAATTCGGATCGGCAATGCCGAAGTGCAAGACATGGCCCCCAAGGATCGTGGCTGTGCGATGGTTTTTCAAAACTACGCGCTTTACCCACACATGTCTGTTGCGGCCAACATCGGGTATTCTTTGAAGGTTGCAAAGGTTCCAAAACCAGAACGGGATCGCCGCGTCGCCGAGGCCGCCGACATTGTTGACCTTGCAGGGCTGCTGGACCGCAAACCTTCGCAGATGTCGGGGGGACAGCGTCAACGTGTAGCCATTGCGCGTGCAATTGTGCGTGAACCAAAGGTGCTATTGTTTGATGAACCGCTGTCCAATCTTGACGCCAAGCTGCGACACGGCATGCGCAAAGAGTTGTCCCAACTGCATGACCGGATTGGAACAACATCCGTCTTTGTGACCCACGATCAAGTCGAGGCGATGACTTTGGCAGACAAAATCCTGATTCTTGACAAGGGGCAAATCGAACAATTCGATACGCCAAATCAAATTTACAATCATCCGGCCAGCGTATTTGTCGCCAGTTTCATTGGCAGCCCGCCGATGAATCTTATTGAAGTGACGGGCGACGGGCAAAATCTGACGGACACGGCAGGGACTGTCCTTGCGTCCTTGCTGCATACTGGGCCTGCAACATTGGGCGTGAGACCCGAAAAGCTGCGCTTTAGTGACACCGGTATTCCATTTGAGGTTACTTATCGTGAAGATCTGGGTTCTCATACGATTATTTTGGGCACGCTTCCGAACGGGCAAGAAATAAACGTCGCGACGCCAATCGGAGACAGCCGGGTCGGCGCCGACCGCCTGATGTTACAGTTCAACAAAGAAGACCTGCACCTGTTCGACTCTACCACAGGCCGCAGGATTGAGGGTCAGGTTTAAAATGGCGGCATTCAGACGTGACCCCTTCAAATACCTGACCGGCCAACTTGAAAACAGTGTAAGACCGCTGAGTGTCACCCAGCCGGGACTGGGAGGGAAATTCACCCCTGATGGACGGGTGCAGAGTTTTCCAGGCAACACAGTAATCTGCCATCTTGACCCTGCCTGTCCAGCATATGCTGCTTTGAGTGATATTCATTCTGCCCTGCAAAGCGGACCTCATGCTGCGAGTTTCGTATTCCTTCCCCCGTCAAGCTTTCATATGACGGTGTTTGGCTGTTTGTCGGGGATCGATCAATTTGCAGCCTTGTCGCGCGGCAAAAGTGGACCTGACGGCTCTCGGGAGGCGATCACACACGGCTTAGAAAATAAATTGACGAGCGCGAGCGACTGGCCAACTGAATTTTGTGTTAGCGCCCGCGGGTTGCATGGTGGATATTCGATTACCTTGGAAGGCTGCAGCGAAGCAGAAGAAGCCAAGCTGCGCAGAACACGTGATCAGTTGGCAAATGCGACGGACATCAAGCATCCTGACCATGATCGCTACACGTTCCATTTCTCGCTTGCTTATCTTATTGAATGGCTTTCGCCGGACGCTGCTAAAGCGGTCATGTCACTGAGCGACAGGCTGTTTGAAGAACATAGCAGTGCTCTTCGGAATATTCATCTTGGCCCGATGGAATTCCGCGATTTCGACGACATGTTTGCGTTCCGGCCGGTCCGATTGCTGGACAATACGCAACCTGCCCACGAGGTCATAGGTGCGAAATGAGCATTTCCGACGCTCATCTTGAAGGTCTCATCAATGCTGTTAGGTCCGCCGGCCAAAATATTATTGTCCCCGGGTTTCGCAATCTCTCGCCTGACCAAGTTGCGACCAAAACTGACCAATATGATTTTGTGACAACAGCTGACAAAGAGGCTGAGTTAACAATCACCAAGGCGGCGCGAGGGATCTGGCCAGATGCATTGATCGTCGGAGAAGAGGCTGTCGCTGATACCCCTGAAATACTGGATCATCTCGATTCTTCGGATGTGTCGATCATAATAGATCCGATAGATGGCACTGGAAACTTTGTATGTGGACTGCCGGTTTTTGGCACGATTGTTGCGGTTTGCCGTCAAGGTGTGCCGGTATTTGGTCTGCTTTACGATCCTTTGGCCGACACGTGGATTTATGCCGTGCAAGGCGCTGGTGTCCGTTTTGTCGACCCGTCGGGTGCGGAGCGAGCGTTACCGAAGCCCCCACTCCGTGCAAAAGAGGACAGTCGTGGGTATGTGCCCATTCACCTGTTTCTGCCTCAAGACCGCGACGCACTGGCCAGCAAAATCACCAAATTTGCCCGCGCCACTACGCTTAGCTGTTCGTGCCACGAATATCGGCAGATCGCCTTGGCAGGTGCCGATTTTTGCCTGTCGCCGTCGCCAAAGCCATGGGACCATGCGGCTGGTGCATTGATCGCAACAGAAGGTGGCGGTGTCGCCGTTTCTGAGACGGGTGCCCCGTATCGGCCCGGTGTTCCGTCCTCTCAACTACTCGTCCTCGCCAACCGCGATAGCCCAATCGGGTTCGCAGATTTCAACACGATCTAAGCCATGGCACTCATCCTTTTATTTTTTCAGGTGAGTGGTGCCACGATGCTGCCGCTCTTCGCCGTAAGGCAGGTTCAGGCAGGTATCGAGGAAACGATCGGTGCAGCACTACGGCGCGAATTTTCAGGTCAAGGCAAGTCGCGCTTGCGCAATACGGCGATTGGAACCCTGCTGGCTATCTTATTGCAGAGCTCCACGGCGGTAATCCTTCTTGCGGCCAGTTTCGTTTCCACCGGAGCGTTCGGTTTCATTCCAGCAATGGCTGCTGTCGTGGGGGCAGATCTTGGATCAGCGATTGTTGTCCAACTCTTTCTGCTGGCCACTAAGATCCTGAAACGCAGCGCTGCGGAATCGATCCTTCTAGCGATGAGCGGTGTGATCGCCAACAATGCCTTCTACGTGCTGCCCATAGCATTGCAGCGTTACGGGCCGGTTAGCGCACAGCCGTTTATCGCGATTACGGCGCTTGATGCGCTGGTAGGGTTCAGTGCGGTCATCATCGCGCTGGGGTTTGTCAAACAAGGAAAGCTGTCCCTGTCAACGCTGGTGTCCAGCATCACAAGCTCTCCGGTTATTATTGCATTGGCGTTGGGACTGGCCTTTGCGGCGACGGGGTGGACCATGCCCGCGTCCTTGGAAACCTTCATTAGCTTTAACGGCGCCGCCGCCGCGCCTGTCGCGCTGTTCGCGCTTGGTGTGGTCCTATCGCAAACCAGCTTTAGCGCAGACCCTGCCGTTATCGCGTTCACCGGCGTTAAACTTTTGCTATTCCCGGCTGCGGTCTGCTTCGGGCTGAAGGCGGTATCTTATCAAGCAGATGATGTGCACATCTATCCCCTCACGGCACGCAGGCCGTCCAACACGATCCTGATCTTCTCTTCTGATGAATAATGCTTGAATGACGCTGTAACTGGCTTTGTTGCCAACCTTCGCCAGCATCACAAAGCGGGTATGGCGTTCAACCAATATTGCGATAAAGCTATTGCCAGATCCTGCGATTAAGTCCCCTTCCCAATGACCTGGTACGGCCCGGTCCTCGACTTCTGCAGGTCTGTCTCTGATTGAAATCGCATCGTTGAACTTACCTAACTGCCTTTGAATTAGGCAGCTGCCCTTTGATCTAATAGGCTTGCTGGCGATCGGGGACCTAATGGCCGGAAAACCTGTTGACAGATCAGTATCAGGTAAACGTAATAATAAATTGAAACGTTTCAATTGAAGGTGTAATCCTATGAATGACATTTTAAAGCTATCGGTTGAGGGCGTGGTAAAACGATTTGGTGGCGTTGTAGCCTTGAACCAAGTAGATTTTGAAATCCGCCAAGGCGAAGTTATGGCATTGGTAGGCGATAACGGTGCGGGAAAATCCACTTTGATCAAAACTCTCGCTGGAGCACATAAACCAGACGAAGGTAATATGATGCTAGATGGCCAGCCCATCAATTTCACATCTCCACAAGATGCTTGGAATAGAGGTGTCGCCACTATTTTTCAGGAACTCGCACTTGCCGGAAAAATGACGATTGCCGACAACATTTTTCTAGGGCGCGAAATTACAAAAAAATTTGCAGGTATTTCGTTTTTAGATCGACGAGCCATGTTCAAGCGCAGCGTACAACTTCTAGATGAGCTAGATGTGGTGGTCCCAGACATTCATACATGGGTTGAGCATTTATCTGGCGGACAACGGCAAGGAGTCGCAATCGCACGTGCGCTTAACATTGATGCAAGCCTTATCATAATGGACGAACCTACCGCGGCACTTGCTGTGGCTGAGGTACGTAAGGTTTTGGAATTTATCAAAACGCTGCGGTCACAAGGCAAGTCCGTCATTCTTATTTCTCACAATATTCAAGACGTTTTCGAAGTCTCTGACCGCATCACGGTTTTGCGGCGCGGGCAAAGGATTGGCCTCCTTGAGACGTCCCAAACGACACCAGAAGAAGTTGTAGGGCTTATTACAGGTGCCACGTTAGCAAAAAAAACCGCACCAACTCACTAACCCAACATTCCCATCACAAACGAAACAGGAGTTTATAAATGTCTTTGAAAACGATTTTTGTCGCCGGTATGGCACTAACCCTAGCCAGCACGTTCAGTGCAGCAGCTCAAGAGGCAAAACGCATCGCATTCATTCCGCAAATCGCTGGAATTCCTTACTACATTGCAATGCGAGAAGGCGCCGAGAAAGCCGCGAAAGATTTGGGAGCTGAATATGTGCAACAAGGCCCTACAAGCACTAACGCTGCTGACCAACTCCGCATTTTCGATAGCTTTGTAAATCAAGGATTTGATGTAATTGCGATTTCGCCATTGGATGAAGAGACATTAAAGCCCGCAATCAAACGTGCATTAGATCAAGGAATCGTCGTGTTGACATCTGATGCTGACGCACCAGGCAGCGCTCGGCAATTCTATGTTGCTCAGGCGTTAGATCAGGATCTCGGCTATACTTTGCTGGATGAAGCCGTCGAACGTATAGGCGACAGTGGTAAAATCGCCATCGTATCGGACTCTCCAACGATCCAATCAATGCAAAACTGGATTGCAGCCGTACAAGAGCGGGCAGAACAAAAATATCCAAATATCGAAATTGTTTCTGTTGACCACACAGACGGTACTGCGGCACGTGCCTATGCATTTGCATCGGATGCTATGACCCGAAACCCTGACCTAAAAGCCGTTTTAGGTATGGCATCCACAACTTGTCCAGGCATTGCACAAGCCGTAGAAGCTGCGGATGCAATCGGAGAAGTTCTTAGTGCCGGTTTTTGTTCTCCAAATACGGCACGCGGTTACATCAAATCAGGAGCGATGCCCTACTCCGTTCTCTGGAACCCAGCCGATTTAGGATACCTTACAGTCTTTGTTGGCAACCATTTGGCAATGGGGAATGAGATTACTAGCGACTTGGAAGTACCAGGCTTAAACCGCACAATCGAAGTCCAAACAGAATCCAAAGTGATTGTTCTAGGGACACCTTCTGTGTTTACGATCGACAACGTCGACAATTTTGACTTCTGATCCTTACATGGAAAACACATTAAAAAAATCTGTTTCTCGGCCCATAACTGTGGGTCGAGAAGGCTTATTACTTATCACCTTGATCATACTATGCATTGTATTCGCCAGTCAGTCGGAATTCTTCTTATCTTCACGCAACTTGACAACTGTATTGCGCAACTCAGTAGATCTTTCTGTTATTTGTGCAGGAATGACGATCATCATAATTCTTGGTGGGATAGACGTAAGTGTTGGCGGCATCTTAGCAGTTTCTGCGGTCATGATTGGTCGAGCCTATCAATATGGAATGCCAGATATTATTGTTATACCTATAGGACTTCTTACCGGAGCAGCTCTCGGCTACGGCAATGGTCTTCTCATTGCAAAAACGCGCGTGCCACCTATCGTAGCAACGCTAGGCTCTATGTATATTTTCACTGCGACCTTATTTATCGTGATAGGTGGCGTGTGGATCAGTGGTTTGCCAAATTCATTATCCTTTCTCGTATTAGGCAGCTTTGCGGGCATACCATCCGGTGTGTTTGTAATTGCAGTCGTATATGGGGGGTCGTGGACAATTTTGCGACGCACACCTTGGGGGCAGCGCGTTGTCGCCATCGGATGTGACGAAAAATCCGCTCAGTTAGCTGGCATCTCCGTCGTACGCACAAAAATACAAGCCTATGCGTTGCTCGGTCTCTTTGCAGGCGTAGCTGCTCTTCTTTATGTGGCACGCTTGCGGAATGTAGAAGTTAATATTGGCACAAATATTGCTCTAGAAGCCATCGCGGCAACAATTCTTGGAGGTGCCAATATTCGGGGAGGAGTAGGCTCTCTACTTGGGGCGTTGTTAGGTGTTATCTTTATAAAAATTACGCAAAACGGCCTAGTGCTGATTGGTGTATCATCATTGTGGGAAACTGTCGTTATAGGAGGCCTGCTCATCGCGGTCCTTGCAATCGATGCCTTCGAAACTAGGAGAACATCATGAAAGACCCATTAAATCAGCGCATGTTTTTTCTTACGGCGCTCTTGATTGCTGCAGGGCTTCTCGGAGCATTCCTTTCTCCTTATTTTCTACAAGCTTCGACTGTCACCTATCTGTTACAATATGTGCCTGTTCTTGGAGTTTTAGGGATGGCTCAAACGCTAATAATCCTGTCTGGCGGACCGGGAATTGATCTATCTATTGGAGCTACAATGTCGATAGTTGGCCTCGCAATCGCAGGCCTCGCCGCAAATGGGATACCTATCTTGCTCGCCTGTGCGATCGGTATTGGCCTTGGTGGGATGCTGGGTGCCGTCAATGGCTTCTTGGTTTGCATTTTGCATGTGCCTTCACTAATGGCGACGCTTGCAACGTTTTTCACCTACTCAGGCCTAGCTCTAGCTTTGACTGGCGGCGCGCCGATTGGTGGAATTCCAGAATGGTTTGGAAGCCTTGCCCAAGGTAGGTTTTTAGGAATACCAAATCACATGTGGATTGTTTTCTTACCACTTGCCGTAGTTTTGCATGTCATATTGTCTCACACACGGCTTGGCTCACATATCTACGCTGCAGGCAACGACGAACGCGCAGCATTTTTATCAGGAGTAAAAGTTTGGCATCTGCGCTTTGCGCTCTACTGCATCAGTGGGATGGTCGCTGCATTAGCTGCGATTATGACCATATCATGGTTTCAAGCCGCCCGCGCAGACGCGGGTGACGGCATGGAGCTTCTGTCGGTCACTGTTGCAGTTTTAGGTGGTGCGCATATTTTCGGAGGCATAGGTCGCCTTTCCGGAACAATCCTAGCTGTTTTGATTGTAACGACACTACAAGTCGGGCTCCAATTAGCAAATGTATCGCAAGCTTGGCAGCTAGCGACCATTGGCATTCTACTTATCGGTAGTGTAATCACCGATAACATTACTGAAGACCACTGGCGCGCTCGCGTCCGTAAACGCTCTAACCAATCTTAAAGTTAAGATGCCGTCCAGCTGAACCACTTACTCTGGACGGTATCTGCACCAGAACCATTTGCGGGATCAGACACGTTTAACTCAAACGCAGCTGCAACACTTTGACAAAGTGCCTGACAATGTAATCCCGACAAGACCGCAGCGGATAGTGCATCATCAGTATCTAAGCCCGCTGAGCTCACAGAAACTCCCAATTTTTCAAATCCTGTGTACAGAGACGCCGTCCGAGCATCAGAGCGTCCGCCCGCCCCCAAGAGCACCACATGATCACCCTTTTTAAGCATAAACTGCGCCCCGTGAGCAAAATTTTCAGCTTCAAATGCCCATGCTGAGAGACCGCCGGCCTCGTGCATCTTTGCTGCTCCGTAATTGGCAGACCCTAATGCCGCACCGCTGCCAAGAAAAAAGAACCTGGTATTTGAAGTAACACGCGCAGCTATAGCTTGCGTTTCTGTCATCATTTTAGGACCTGCATCAGCAAGGATCACATGTGGCTCAGTAACCAGAGTGTCACCTGCTAAAGCAATCAGTGCCAGCAAAGTCATATGATAGTCCATACCATGGGGAATAGCGCGACTGATCGGAACAAAAGGCAAGGAAAGCGTCTTAGTCGCAGCTTGCGCCAAATCACTGTTAGAGTTCAACGTAATGGCAATAGTATAAGCGCCAATCGCAGATGCTGCACGAATTGCCTCAACAGTACGGCGCGTGGAACCTGACATTGAAATCCCCACCACGCTATCCTCCGGTTGAATATCCACGTCCCAGAGCATCTCAGCAGAACTAACTGGCCGTACCGCCCATCCTTGTTGCCGAAAATATAAGCTCAGCGCTTGGGCTGCAAATAAACTATCCCCACAGCCCCCTATCCAGATCGTTTCAGCTTTATGTGGTCGAATTAAAGCGGCTTCTCGAAAAATTGCATCACGGGCGGCCGCCAACGTTTGAGGCTGCTCGATCAGTTCGCGTTTCATCAAAGCTAAGCTATCATGAAGGGTCATTTTTGATACTCCTATTTATACGTTCCGCCAATGCAACGAGCTTTCAAGTTCCATTGGCACAACGGGACCGACCTCAGTGAGGATGGCTGATATGAGTGCAGGAGGAACTATTTCTAGCTCTGGGGCCGACGTCCTAGCTGCCTCGTTGGCTTTGAGTAAAAATGGGAACTCTCGCAAGGGCCTTGAAGGCATTTCGTTAGCGCGCTTCGTACCAACTTTGAACAAATCAGCGGCACCATACACAGGGACATTATGTGCCTGCGCCGCGCGCGCAGTCGACGTGGACCCAATTGTATTTATAATTCCACCGTCAAGCGTGACGCTCTCGGCACCTAAAAATACGGCATCAGCGTAAGTCGCTGCATATTCAATAGCCGAATCCGGTAAGAAATCGATATTAACATTTAGGTCGGCCAGCGCATTCATATATCGACGCCCCCCATCAATTGCACGGCTCTCAGGAATAATGATAGCCTCCAATCCCGTATTAATTGCCAGAGTACGGATCAGATCGGCAACGGTACTTGAGTAATCGTAGATCATTGGCCTACGAATTGACGTAAGCATTTCATTTGCTTTAGCCAGAAGTTTGTCACGTCGATCCCGCGCTGACACCTCCCAATCGAGCGCCCGATCTTGCAATCTTTGCACGGCGTTCTCATCGGATAAGCCTTCAAGTCCTTCCACTTGCCAGTTCACAGCATTGGCTACGATCGGCGCCCCCTCACCCCTTACAAGCGCAATAAAATTCGCCAGCATCAGTGCCTCAACGCAAGAGTTTTTACCTCCCTGCGCGGCAACCTTTGCTATTAACGACAACGATAGAGAAACGTGATTGGAAGCCCCCAACACCCCTTCGTCCACGATATCAAGGAGACCATCCATGACATATGCCTCAGGGGTGAGAAACCCCTTGTCAGTCATGATCTTTGCAAACTCGAATCTATGCTCAGGCATTATCAATCTCATTCTTTTGTGCCAATAAAAATTCTTCGATTTGGGTTTTAGATACCATACCAGCTTGCCCCCCATACGCCTGCGTTGATAGCGCCCCAGCTATATTGGCTGCTTGCAAGGCCTTAACGGCATTAGATCCAGACAAAATGTAATGTAAGTATGCAGCCGCGAAAGCATCGCCAGCACCAGTCGTGTCAACAACATCGATTGTATGCCCTGAAACCTCATAGATTTCGCCATGCTGCTCGACCGACGCCCCATATGGGCCGCGCGTCATTACAATTGAACGGCATGCCGAGGCCAGCTGACAGCCAATCCTTTGTTCGACTGCCTTACGGCTATTTTCGCTGATGAATAACAGGTCAACGCTTTCTATCAACTTGGTGACGTCCCCACAATCATCAGGTACATCTGCAGCTTCAAGATCAAGCGAGATGCTAGCCCCCGCCGCATTGGCTTGCGCGATCACTGCGAAAGCCAAATCCGGCTTAGTGAACGTCATGTGAACATGGGTGACGCCGTCAAAGCTTGCAGCTTTTACATCAGAAACTTGCGGCAAATAAGCGGGACTGACTGCTTTTACTAATGACTTTTCGCCTTCGGCATCGACCAATACGACACAAAAAAATGTGGGAACGCCTACGCGAACCTGCGAATGGGTTAAATCAATTCCTTCATAGTTAAGTGCAGACAATGCTTCGCGGCCCATCTCATCATCGCCAACAACTCCAAGCAGTCTCGTCACGGTTCCTAATCGGCTCGCTCCAACAGCTACGTTTGCGGCCATGCCCCCTGCTGTCCTCGCAACACATTTCCCATCTATCTTTTGATCTTTTCCGGGAGGAGCAGGAACGGTTATGATAATATCCATATCAATATCACCAATGCACAAAAGCACAGGTCGCTTCCTATTCGTCATGAATATGATCCTTTGAGATAATATCTTCTGCACGAACAATCCGGCCTTGCGCACCCAGTGCTGTAACCGACAAACTTGCCCCATTCACCGCATGGCGTAGCGCGGCCTCCATATCACCGCATGACAGCCAAGCAGCCAGAAATAGCCCTGTAAATGCGTCGCCTGCACCGGTGACATCGACAGCTTGCGTCGCGGGGCAAGTTTGATTCAAAGGTGCAGTATCTGGACGCAATAATGTCGCCCCATGGATACCTTTCGTTAACACAATCGCACGACACAAGTGCCGCTTATCCCTTGAAAATAAGCGCTCAGGATTAACCTCCAGCTCAAGGTCTCCCCTTGTAATTTTCGCAAATGTATCTTGATCTAAAAATAGCAAATCAAATGTACACATCAGCTCAAGACAGCCCTCAAGCGTTTTCTGCTTTGCATCCAAACCGGCTGCATGCAGGGATGACAGATACCCTGCAGCTCTCATGCCAGATTTAACTTTTTGAGCCGTCTCAAAGTGAAATCCGTCAAAATGGATACAGGCTGGATTATCATTTTGTACCTGCTGTGATAAATGTTGCTCCAATAGATTTACTGGCACTTGAAGGGGTTCGTTTACAATCGTACGTTGCCCATTGGCATCCACCAAAACAATGCACCGTGATAGCCTCCCGCCAGCTTCCTGTAGCGTTCCGCTAACATCAACGCCATTGTGAGCGAGTTCCTCTAACGCCCATTGACTGTCAGCATCCCCACCGACCTGACTTATAATCTCGACATTCAATTCAAATGGCACCCCAAGCCCTGCAGCGAATACTGCAACATTTGCAGCAGGGCCGCCTAACATTTTATGAATCGCTTTAGATGTCATCCTTTCCCCATTAACAGGGACATGATCAATGCTTACCATGTAATCAACCGATAAATATCCCACCGAAATGATTGTTGGCGCATGGGACGTTTGTTTTGACGCAGGACGCGTCCGGCGAGCAATCAAAGACTTTGCTAAACTATTCGGGCGATAGTCCAGCTCGACCACTGCTTTCATGACAGCCGTCCGAGTTGCTTCGGAAGCGCCTTTTGATTTGTTCAAGACGTGTGATACTGTTCCGACAGAAACCTCTGCCGCTTGTGCCACATCTCGAATGGTTGCCCGACCCTTCAGATTATTGGTTTTGCCGCTAGACATTGTCGCTACCACTTTATCATTTTTTCATATTATTTAGTTAATTTCAGTAATCCACTTCTATCTGCATCATTCCAGAGAAATAAGCAATTGAAACGTTTCAACCGCATTGCGTGACGTCAGCAATTATGAAGATAATAACATTATTTGATAAGAGAGTATTTCTGGCTTATCGTATCAGTGCGATTTTCCAGTGTTTCGGCGTCGCTGGACTGACGTTGGGTGGAAGTATGAGTTGTCGGACGGAGATGAGTGGATCGATTCCGATCCTCGCGCGATGAATGCTTGGATTGAACTTCAGGTCTCTGCAAAAAGCCCAGAAACATCCGGAGGTTATCAGCTTCGCCGGGTCATCCGTTTGGGCAAGTTCTTCACCAAAACCCATACCGCTCGATTGAACCTTTCTTTTCCTGGTGGATTAGTTGCAACAGCTTTGTTCATTGAGGCCTACAACTCTGATGATGGCCGTGATGATCGGTCGTTCCGCGAGACCCTGCGTTCGCTGTCTCAGCGATCAAAATACGCACCAGTCTACGCTAACGGTATCCAAGTGTCTGACGACAAGGACGTTGATCGGATTGGTCGGCTAATTGACCAAGCCAAGTCATCACTCGAAACATTGGATGCGCTTGATGACGATGCCGACGACGATAAAAAAGCTCACGGTGCATGGCGTAAAGCGTTCAAGCACCGCTTTTTTGCTGAACCTGTTAAAGATGAAGCAAAGGCTGCAGTAGCTTTGGAAACCAAGTCAGCAGTGGGCGCGGGTCTTGCCGCACCCTTTTTAGCATCGGCAGCAGCGGCCGCTTTGTCAGACGCCGAGCGTGTTGAACGGATGGAATCCGCCGTTAAATCCCGCCAGTCCAGCGGCGAAGGCGGAAAGCCGTGGTCAAATTGAAGCCAGACCCCCGAATTCCAGAGAGGCTCTTAACTGATTTTTCTGCGGCAGTAGCTGAGCACCAGCCTGAATTAGCAATAACGACCAGGAAGGACTGCGTTGTTCTAACGGGAAACTTGGTCGTTTCTGGTCCAAATGGACCTTTCGACGCTTACCAGATTCAGGTTGCGATCCCGTCGGGCTTCCCATGGCAAGAACCTGTTGTCTTAGAAACTGGTGGCAGAATACCTAAAATCGTTGACCGACACGTTTTTGAGGATAATGAGAACTGTTGCTTACGCTGGACGCCAGCTTCTGTGTTGAGACTTTGAAAGAGGCCATCGCAAAATACGGAAAGCCCGAGATTATGAACACCGACCAAGGATCGCAGTTCACTGGTGCGGCCTGGATCCCCCCTTTGACTGAGGCTAAAATCAAAATTTCGATGCCTCTCGT
>NZ_JBBMQI010000010.1:0-126583 GCF_038899935.1 Pacificibacter sp. AS14 | reverse complement strand
CATCGCAAGACCTTGCAATATCAGACGCCAGCAGAGAAGTTCGCACAGTGTGTTGCGTCGACCAGTTGAGATCGCCGGACTTTGCAGACATTGGATAATGTGCTTTAAACGCGGCATGTCTCATCACACGATCAATACCAAGCGACTACTGCTGCGAGGTTGGAAACCTGATGATCACGCACCATTCGCGGCAATGTGCGGTGATGCTGACGTCATGCGTTACATTGGGAACGGCAAAACGAAAAGCGCGGACGATGCGGCGCGATACATAGCGTCTTTTCAGAATGAATGGAACGAACGGGGCTTCGGGCTTTTCGCTGTTGAGGCCAAACAAACAGGCGACCTGATCGGCTT
The DNA here is from genome assembly GCF_038899935.1 of Pacificibacter sp. AS14. Taxonomy (NCBI): domain Bacteria; kingdom Pseudomonadati; phylum Pseudomonadota; class Alphaproteobacteria; order Rhodobacterales; family Roseobacteraceae; genus Pacificibacter; species Pacificibacter sp. AS14. The sequence continues at coordinate 126,229 of NZ_JBBMQI010000010.1, read as the reverse complement.
TACAGGGCTGTCTACACCGGATTTTTTGCCAGAAGTGCTTCCCTCCGTCGAAATCGGCTGGAGGTTTTCTAAGTCTAGTTGGGGGAAGGGCTTTGCGAGCGAAGCGGCTACTGCTGCTCTTGCATTTGGTGTCAATGAAATGGGTATCACAGATATCGTGAGCATATACCAAATCGGGAACGGTGCATCTGCACGGATCATGCAAAAGCTTGGTATGATCTTTGATCGTAGAACCATTGATCCAACCTGTGAACGCGCAGTCGAGGTTTATCGTCTACCTCATCAGTATAGGTAGGTAAGGGCTCAAACCCGACCTTCGCTGCGCTTGAACATCCTATTTCAATAGGCTTGAATCAGAGCGCGATGCAAAGGTCAAATTCATCTGATATTCAATACGCGAGCTAGCGCGGGCTTAACGAGCACCAACTTAACGAGCACAGGCTTAAGCTGTCGTGATGAAAAGCGGATCATCGACATGTCAGATCAGGCCGCTTCCCTCTTAGCGCCTCTTGAAGCTCATTGCGCTCAGCGCTAAACACTTATTCAACACATCTCACAACGAAGTAGGCTGACCCCATGGCAACTGTTCTCGATAAAATCAAAGCCTACAAACTTGAAGAAGTGGCGACTGCGAAACTCAAGACACCTTTGTCGGACCTAGAAGCCACAGCAAAAGCCCAAGCCCCAACACGCGGATTTGCAAGCGCTTTGCAAAAAACTGAGACCACGGGCTACGGTCTGATCGCAGAGGTCAAAAAGGCCTCACCATCTAAGGGCCTCATCCGCGCCGACTTTAATCCGCCTGTTCTGGCCAAAGCTTACGAGGACGGCGGCGCGACCTGTTTGTCCGTACTCACAGACGCCCCGTCTTTTCAAGGCGCGCCTGAATTTTTGATTTCAGCCCGCGCCGCTGTCAGCCTGCCTGTACTGCGCAAAGACTTTATGTATGACACCTACCAAGTGGCCGAGGCCCGCGCTTGGGGCGCTGACGCGATCTTGGTGATCATGGCCTCTGTGTCAGACGCGCAAGCATTAGAGCTTGAAGACGCCGCCATGGCCATGGGCATGGATGTTTTGGTCGAAGTGCACGATGAAGACGAACTGACACGGGCGCTGGCACTAAAATCGCCGCTGTTGGGCGTCAACAACCGCAATCTGAAAACATTTGAGACGTCTTTGGACACCACAGTACGCCTGTCTAAAATGGTGCCACAGGACAAAGTGCTCGTCTGTGAAAGCGGGCTGTTTACCCCTGAAGACCTCGCAGCCATGGCCTCTCACGGCGCGCGCACTTTTTTGATTGGCGAAAGCCTGATGCGTCAAGACGATGTCACCGCCGCCACCCGCGCTTTGCTGGCCAATCCCGTCCCCGCTTAAAACCATACGCAGCTTCACAAGGATCACACCATGGCAGACCTGACCCACTTCGACGACGCTGGCCACGCGCATATGGTGGATGTCTCGAACAAGGCCGTGACAGATCGTTTGGCCACCGCTGAGGCTGCGATCAAAATGCGCCCCGAAACGCTGGCGCATATCACCCAAGGCACCGCGAAAAAGGGCGATGTTCTGGGGGTTGCGCGCTTGGCTGGCATCATGGGGGCCAAGAAAACCTCTGATCTGATCCCTTTGTGTCATCCGCTGCCCATCACCAAAGTGACGCTGGATCTTACGCCTGACGAGACCCTGCCAGGTGTGCGCATCACCGCCACTGTGAAAACCTCAGGGCAGACTGGCGTCGAAATGGAAGCCCTCACCGCCGCCTCCACCGCCGCTTTGACTGTCTACGATATGTTGAAAGCAGCGGAAAAAGGCATGGAAATCGTCTCTGTGCGCTTGCTGCGCAAAGAAGGCGGCAAATCTGGCGTCTACACTTTGGATGAGTCTCAGTCATGATTTCCGTCTCTGAGGCCCTTGACCACGTTTTTTCGCTTTGCGGTCCTTTGGACGGTGAGACCATTCCATTGCGCGCGGGCCTTGGCCGTGTTCTGGCATCAGACGCCGTGGCCACACGCAACCAACCGCCGTTCTCTGCCTCAATCATGGATGGCTACGCTGTGCGTGACGATGAAAGTCACATCGGCGCGCAGTTCACAGTGATTGGTGAAGCCGCCGCGGGCCATGCCTATGCGGGCACGGTCAATTCTGGCCAAGCCCTGCGTATTTTCACCGGTGCGCCTGTGCCCACCGGTGCGACGCGCGTGATCATCCAAGAAAACGTCACCCGAGACGGCGATGTTATCACGCAGACAGATGTGTCCAGCACCACCAATATCCGCGACATCGGCGCTGATTTCAAAGTGGGCGATAGCGTCAAAGCCCCGCGTAGGCTGTCTTCGCGCGATTTGGCCCTGCTCGCGTCTATGAATATTGCTGAGATCACCGTGACCCGCAAACCGATCGTGGCCCTGATCGCCACAGGTGACGAATTGGTGATGCCGGGCGAGACACCGAACGACGCGCAGATCATCGCCTCCAACACATTTGGTCTGGCCGCTATGGTCGAGACCGCTGGCGGCATCGCGCGCATGCTACCGATTGCCCGCGACAACGAGGCCTCCTTGCGCCATGTGCTCAGCCTCGCCAAAGAGGCCGATCTGATTGTCACCATCGGCGGAGCCTCTGTGGGCGACCATGACATCGTTGGCAAAGTCGCCATGGATATGGGGCTTGAGCGCGCTTTCTACAAAGTCGCCATGCGCCCCGGAAAACCCCTTATGGCGGGTAAAATCGATGGATCTATGATGCTTGGACTACCGGGCAACCCCGTGTCTTCGTTGGTGACAGCCCAACTGTTCATGCTGCCTGCCTTGTATAAAATGCTGGGCCTTGGCGAAGCCCCACTTGCAACTTTGCGGCACCCCTTGGCCGAAGACCTACCAGCCAACGGCCCTCGCGCCCATTACATGCGTGCGATCACCTCTGAACGTGGTGTTATCCCTATGCACAGTCAAGACAGCGCACTGCTGCGCATCCTATCCGATTCCGACGCATTGATCGTGCGCGCGCCTTTTGCGCCTGCCATGAGCGCAGGCGATCTCGTTGATATCATATCGCTGTAAAATACGGTTCATTTCAGTTACGTTAACTCTGATTTAACCAAGTTTCTCTCTTCTGACACCACAAGACCATACGCTGGAACTTTTATCCTTTCGTACACGGGTCGGCCCAATAGGAGAGTATCGTTGACACATTTCAGGAACGGCGGTAGAACATTATCAGAACACGACACCCAGCCTATCTGGAGACAGATCGATACAGGCGGGCCTGCTGGCTTCAAATCCGCTGCGCTTAATACGCCGCGCTTTTTGTCAAGAAAGCCATCAGCGCCCCAGAATTTGTCGATTAAATACGTCTCATCTCTGCCCAAATCTGTAATCCTACAGACCAAGGCAGCCTCAGAACCGCAGGGGTCGACAGGATAGACAGCCACGGCGGGAGCACAAACATGCTGACAAAAAAGCAACTGCAATTGTTAGAATTCATCAATGATCGTATGCACAAAGACGGCGTACCACCATCCTTTGATGAAATGAAAGAAGCGCTGGATTTGCGCTCTAAATCTGGCATTCACCGCCTGATCACCGCTTTGGAAGAACGCGGATTCATTCGCCGTCTTGCACATCGTGCACGTGCCATTGAAATCGTCAAACTGCCCGAAAGTCTTGGTGGTCAACCCACCGCTCCGACGGTCGCGGGGTTTCAGCCGCGTGTGATCGAAGGCGACCGCCCCAACAGCCCGCCCCCTGCGCAAGCTATGGAAGTGGCCGTATCCGCCTTTAACCTGCCCATCATGGGTAAAATCGCTGCTGGTGTGCCGATTGAAGCTGTCGAAGACGGTGCGCTGAATGTGGCTGTACCTGGTTCGATGTTGTCGGGGCGTGGCAACCACTACGCGCTTGAGGTCAAAGGTGAATCCATGATCGATGCCGGCATCAATGACGGAGATATCGTCGTGATCCGCGAAACCTCTGAAGCCTCGAACGGCGATATCGTTGTGGCTATGGTCGAAGACTATGAGACCACGCTGAAACGCTACATGCGCAAAGGCGATATGATCGCTTTGGAAGCGGCCAATCCCGCTTTTGAAACCCGCATGTTCACCTCGGACAAGATCGAAGTTCAAGGCAAGCTCGTCGGGTTGATCCGCAGCTACTAACACGCAAAAGCTATACAGATTCGAAGCCATCTCAGCGCAGTGTTGGGGTGGTTTTTTTCTTGGCCACCGTCATGAAGACAACCAAACACCACCAGACTAACGTTCAAGTTTGTACCAGACCACGTCTTCGCCCAAGCGTTTAAACACGACACCGGAAACGGGTCGCTTTCGGTTGGCTTCGATGGCGCGCGCATTCGCCCAAGGGTCACGGCCAAACTCCCGCGCGCTCCATAGTCGCACGCCTGCGGCCCCTAAAGCTGTGGTGACGGTTACACCCTCATCTGAGGCTACAAAAGACAGGGATCCGCTTGCGTTCAAATAAGATAAATCAATTACAAAACAGTTACTTAACCAGCCTTCTTCCCGTATTTGGTTCAATATCACGATATCATGAGTGACACAGGCCTCAGCTGCGCGTTGCTGCCACCCGCGCCCTGTCACATGGGCAATTCTGACGCCAGACATATCAAGCGGCGGCATAGAGCGCGCGGCTGCGGCCTGCTGATCTGGCTGATCGCCATCGTTTTCAAGCCATGACAAAGCGGCAAAACTGCCGCCTGAGGATTTGTTCAACGCGCGACCTTCTGCCGTCATACGGCCCACAAGCCCCCCGTCAGAGGACACCAATAAATTGGGTCGTTCCGCACTGGTCCAAAGTACGAAGCCCAACAGAACAGGACACAACCCTAGCAATTGCGTTCGCCCACGCCACAACACCACAAACAAACCGCCCAAGGCAATCAACGGCAAGGTTTGAGGCGGCGGTGACGCGATCCATGTCACGGCCCCGTCGATCTGTGCGACACGCCCAGCGACATAAAGCAGCCACCGAATCGCGGGTTCCATAATCATCAACGGAATCCACTGCAATCCAAGGGGCGTCAAAACAGCCGCCAAAACGGCCGAAGGCATGACAACCGCCCCCATGACCGGCACTGAAATCACATTGGCGATCAGACCGAAATCAGCGATACGATTGAAATGCGCCGCCGCCACGGGGGCCGTCGCCACACCTGCCACAGCGGATGACAACACAACCGTCAATGCGGCATTGATCCAACGCGGCCAACGCGCCATCAGGTTGAGACGCCGCACAATGGTGAACACCGCCACAAGCGCTGTGGTGGCGGCAAAGGACATTTGAAATCCGGGTTCAGGCAAGACCTCTGGCCGGATCAGTAAAATCAGCAAAGCCGCCATCGCCACCGCGCGCAAAGAGATCGCTTGTCGGTCAAACAACACCGCAACGAGCATCATCGAGACCATAATATAAGCCCGCTCAGTGGCGACGTTCCAACCAGACAAGGCCAAATACAACGCCCCTGCAACCAAGGCGCAGACAGCTGCTATCTTTTTGTTTGGCAGATAGAAGAACGCAAACGGAATCAATGCCAAAAAACCGCGTACAGCCGCAAAAATGGCCCCCGTCAAAAGCCCCATGTGCAAGCCAGAAATGGCCAAAAGATGAGACAGATTGCTGGCCCGCAGGTTTTCTGCCGTTTGCGCTGAAATGCCAGACCTGTCGCCGGTCAAAATCGCGGCTGCAAAGGCACCTGCTTGCCCTGAAATCCGGTTTTGCAGGGCCAAAGACAGCGTTTGTCGCAATCTGTGGATGGCCAAAGACATCCCCTTATCAGTCGGACCAGCCCGCAAAACAGGGACACGGGTATAGCCCACGCCGCCGAGCTGGTCGAACCACGCCATGCGTTGAAAGTTAAAGCCCGTAGGATCAGCGGCGCTGGGAGGTGGCGACAGATGCCCTGTCAGCGCGACCCGCAGACCTGGCTCTGGGGTGATGTAATCTTGCTTACCGTGCAAAGACACCCGCACACGCTTTGGCGTGCGACTGGGGTCTGTGTTTTTCAAGGTCACTTGGTCCAAGGTCAGGCGCACAGCTTCTGAGCCAGAGCGATCAATTTTGATCACGCGCCCTTCGACAGGGCCATAATAACGATAGGCCAGTACGGGGGCTGCAACGTCATGGGCACGAAATCCTGCGCTTAAAAAACCGGCCGAGACCATCAGCACAATCGTGAAAGGTGGCGCGTAGTAGGCTGGAATAAAAACCAAAATCAGCCCACTGAGCAGAGCTGCGATGGCCAATACCCTATAAACCGACTGATTTGGCTCGTAGGGGACGGCAAAGTAGAGTGCCACGCCAAGCCCCAACAGTACGGGCAACCATAAAAACAGCCGCCCACGTTGCCCGTCAAAGACATCAAAGGCCCAATCCAGTGGTTTCAAAAGCGACGTCACCTATCAGTCCCGATCCTAATCTCGATCCATATTTATATGGGGGTATGCGCACAGTTGCTGCGTCATGCCGCGTTACCGCAAAACTGATTTCCACTTGGCGCAGAAATGGTCTAGACCTGCGCGCAAGCACCACAGTCTTAACGCTACCGCCATCATGGTTACCAAAGGGTTAATTTCCGCATGTCAAACGCCTCTTCCGCTTCCAACGTTGCAGCCAAACAAGTCGTCACCCGTATCGCGCCCTCGCCCACGGGTGATATGCACATTGGCACTGCGCGTACGGCCCTGTTCAGCTGGCTTTACGCCCGCGCCCGTGGCGGCAAGTTCTTGTTGCGGATCGAAGACACAGATCGCGCACGCTCAACCCCTGAAGCGACCCAAGGCATCTTGGACGGCATGGCGTGGCTGGGATTGGACTATGATGGCGCGGCCGTGAGCCAGTTCGAACAGGCCGCACGCCACGCAGAAGTCGCAAATCAAATGTTGGCAGCAGGCACAGCCTATAAATGTTTCGCGACCCAAGACGAGATCGAGGCCTTTCGCGAAGAGGCCCGCGCCAACAAGACCAGCACTTTGTATCAGTCGCCTTGGCGTGACGCAGACCCAAGCACCTTTCCTGACGCGCCTTTCGTGATCCGCATGAAAGCGCCGCGGACGGGCGTCACTGTGATCAAAGACCAAGTGCAAGGCGATGTGACGATCAAGAACGACCAGATCGATGACATGATCGTGCTGCGTTCGGATGGCTCGCCGACCTATATGTTGGCGGTTGTTGTGGATGACCATGATATGGGCGTGACCCATGTTATTCGTGGCGATGACCACCTTGCCAATTCCGCGCGTCAAATGATGGTTTATGAGGCCATGGAATGGGATCTGCCAGTGTATGCGCATATTCCGCTGATCTTTGGTCCAGACGGCAAAAAAATGTCGAAACGCCATGGCGCGACCGGCGTGAAAGAATATCAAGCGATGGGATACCCTGCGCAAGGCATGCGCAATTACCTCGCGCGGCTGGGCTGGTCTCATGGGGATGACGAGTTTTTCTCGGACGCCCAAGCGATGGACTGGTTCGATTTGGATGGAATCAATAAATCCCCCGCCCGCTTTGACACCAAAAAGCTTGATAACATCTGCGGACAACATCTGGCTGTGATGGAAGATGCTCAAATCGTAAGCGAAATTGAGGATTATCTTGCTGCGTCTGCACAACCAGAATTGACGCCTGAACAAAAGTCCTGTCTTTTATCTGCGATGTATTGCCTGAAAGGATCGTCCAAAAACTATCCTCAACTTATTGAAAAAGCACGGTTCGCTTTGAATGTGCGTCCGGTGGATATTGATGAGAAAGCGCAAAAACAGCTCGGAACTGTATCCAACGGTATACTGAACGAATTGACGCCGCACCTGCGAAGTGTTAGCTGGGACCGCGACGCATTAGAGGCCGCTGTTGGCCGCGTCATGGAAACGCAAGACATCGGCTTTGGTAAAGTCGCAGGCCCGCTCAGAGCAGCGCTTGCAGGACGCACCCAAACCCCGAGCGTTCTTGATATGATGTTCGTACTTGGACGAGAAGAAACACTCGCTCGATTGTCAGATGCAGTGCAAGAGTAACACGAAGGCCCCTACGCCGCATATAATCGGCGCACATCGGGGCAGCGGCCAGCGTAATTAGGGCCGATTGATAGATTTTCCGCGACATTCACAGTCCGGTAAATTTTCCGCGACGTTCACAGTCCGGTAACATGGCACGCCGTAAATAGCGGTAAAGCCCATTCCAAAAGAGTGGCACCGGCCCTCTTTAGCCACAGAAGGCGCGCGGATATTCCTTTGCGCGCCCTCCCCGACCTCCAGCGGTGCCAGAATTGGCCCGTTGCCAACCGAAGGAACGACCATGGCAGATACACAAAAAACAGCGACCTTGACGCTCGACGGCAAGACTTATGAGCTTCCGGTTCACTCTCCAACTGAAGGCCCTGACGTTGTCGACATCCGCAAGCTCTACAGTCAAGCTGGCGTGTTCACCTATGATCCAGGCTTCACGTCCACTGCGGCCTGTGACAGTGCAATCACATATATTGATGGCGATGCTGGTGTGCTTTTGCACCGCGGTTATCCGATTGGCGAATTGGCGGCGAACTCTCACTATCTTGAAGTTTGCTACCTTTTGCTCAACGGCGAACTGCCAAATGCGACTCAATTGGAAGATTTTGAAGGTCGCGTGACCAATCACACGATGCTTCACGAGCAAATGCACAACTTTTTCCGTGGCTTCCGTCGTGACGCCCACCCTATGGCCTCTATGGTTGGTGTTGTGGGTGCGATGTCTGCATTCTACCACGATTCTACTGACATTTCAGACCCTTGGCAGCGCGAAGTTGCGACCATTCGTTTGATCGCGAAAATGCCAACAATCGCAGCGATGGCGTATAAGTACTCTGTCGGTCAGCCGTTTGTGTACCCTCGCAACGATCTGGATTACGCGTCAAACTTCTTGCGTATGTGTTTTGCAGTTCCTGCTGAAGACTACGAAGTGAACCCGATTCTTGCGCGCGCAATGGACCGTATTTTCACACTGCACGCGGATCACGAACAAAACGCATCGACATCGACTGTACGCTTGGCGTCCTCTTCTGGCGCCAACCCATTCGCGTGTATCGCGGCTGGTATCGCTTGTCTTTGGGGCCCTGCTCACGGTGGCGCCAACCAAGCCTGTTTGGAAATGTTGCAAGAAATCGGCACTGTTGACCGCATTCCTGAATACATTGCCCGCGCTAAAGACAAGAATGATCCATTCCGTCTGATGGGCTTTGGTCACCGCGTATACAAAAACCACGACCCGCGCGCGACTGTGATGAAACAGTCCGCTGACGAAGTGCTTGAGCTTTTGGGCGTTGAAAACAACCCAGTTCTTCAGGTTGCCAAAGAACTCGAAGCGCAGGCCTTGGCTGATCCGTATTTCGCAGAGAAGAAACTCTTCCCGAACGTAGATTTCTACTCAGGCATCATCCTTGAAGCCATGGGTTTCCCGACATCTATGTTCACACCGATCTTTGCCCTGTCCCGGACAGTTGGCTGGATTTCACAGTGGAAAGAGATGATCGAAGATCCTGCACTGAAAATTGGCCGTCCACGTCAGCTCTACACTGGTGCGACGCAACGCCCCTACACAAATGTAGAAGACCGCGACTAAGCCACTTAGCGGTAAAAATTCAAAGACCGCCTCAAAAGGGCGGTCTTTTTTTATGGTAAACTCGATCTTAGAAGGTTTTGCGACGCAGTGCCGTCGGTTAGTCGGTTATCGCCCTTCGAATGTAGCGGGGCGTTTTTCCAAGAATGCCACGACACCCTCACGAAAATCGCGGGTCATGCCACAACGACCTTGCAGTTTGGCTTCCAGCGTCAATTGGTCTGTAAATGTGTTACTCACAGAGGCGTGTAGGGCTTCCTTGATGCCGCTGTAAGCCACGGTCGGTCCCGCGGCCAAATGCTGCGCCCGCGCTTGCCAATGGGCGGCAAACAAATCATCTTCGACGCTTTCATAAATCATACCCCATTGTGCGGCTTTATCCGCTGAAATAGGATCGCCAAACAAAGATGCCCCCATGGCACGCGCCAAGCCAATTTGGCGTGGCAAAGCGTAGGTGCCGCCTGCATCAGGCATCAGGCCAATGCGGGTAAAGGCTTGAATAAAAATAGCACTTTCCGTGGCAATCACCACATCAGCGGCCAGCGCCAAAGACGCACCTGCCCCTGCAGCCACACCGTTTACGGCAGCGATCGTCGGGATTTTGCTGTTGTGAATGGCATGCAACATCGGCTCGTATTCATCGCGCAAAGTGCGTTCCAAATCGGCGTTGCCTGCATTGATGCCATCGCCCAAATCTTGACCTGAACAAAAGGCATCCTGTGCCCCCGTGATCACCAAAACCCGCGCTTGCTTGCCTGCGGCGCGAACCGCATGTGTGATCTCAGCACGCATCTGAGTGTTCAGAGCATTTTTGACCTCGGGGCGGTTGAGCGTGAGAACGGCAATATCGTCACGAAGGGTGTAGCGGATGGTATCATAGTGCATGTGCATCTCTCTTTGCAGGGGCTTGCGCCTAACTTAGGCATAGCACGCCCGAAAGAAAGAGAGACGTGCCGTAAAACATGGATTCGTGTCGGTATTCACGCGTATTAACCACGCTCACGCAACACATACGCCTCATTCTTTCATCATCGCAGCAATGCGCGCAGCTTCATCCTCTGACAGCTCATCGATAGCTGTTTCAGTTTGACGTCGACGCACAAATGCGAAGCCGATCCCAAGCCCTAAAAATAACATCGCAGGCCCCGCGACCCACAACAGTTTATTGGACCCTGACAGGGTCGGTTTGAGCAAAACATATTCGCCATAGCGCTCAACAATGTAGTCTATCACTTGGACATTGCTATCGCCTTCGACCAATCGTTCGCGCACCAAAAGCCGTAAATCCTTTGCCAAATCCGCATGGGATTCGTCGATATTCTCGTTGCGGCACACCAAACAGCGCAGTTCTTTGGAAATCTCGCGGGCTCGACTTTCCATGACGGGATCATCCAAAACTTCACTGGGCTCTACTGCGTAAAGTGGCATCGCAAAAAGAAGGCTAAGGATCAGGATAAACGACCTCATTCAGCGGGTACTCCCTTGGGCTCAACACGCGCTTTGCGCGCGCCCGCAGCCACGCGATACCGTCGATCTGTCAAGGACATAAATCCGCCAAGCGCCATAATGATCGTACCGCCCCAAATCCAATTGGCCAGCGGTTTCACATAGGTACGTACGGCCCAGCCACCGTTGGATTGTACATCGCCAATCACCAGATACACATCGCGCAAAAAACCTGAATCGATCCCCGCCTCGGTCGTGGGCATCTGGGCGACAGGATAGTTGCGTTTTTCTGGATGCAACGTCGCTATTTTTTTGTCGCCTTTGAACAGGGTCATATCGGCCATGGTGGTGATATAGTTCGGGCCTTGTTTGCGTTCGACATCGTTCAACGCGATGGTAAATCCAGCAACATCAAAGGTTTCACCGATCTGCACCACTCGAATATCCTCAATCGTCCAAGCGGTAAGCCCTGCAACACCGGCGATGGTGATGCCCAAGCCGCCATGCGCCAGCAAACGCCCCCAATCCGCACGCGGCAGGCGCAAAAGACGCGAAAGATCACGGTTTTTACCCAATTTAGAGGCGATATCTTGGATCGCACCGGACACAAGCCAGATGCCCAGGCCCAAGCCGATTGGTCCCAGTAACGATTTACCCGTTTGCATTACGGCAACAAACGTTACCACGGCAAAAGCCAAGATCATCGACGGGATCAATTTGCGCATGGCAGTGCCAAGCTTGGCGCGTTTCCATGGCATCATCGCACCAATGGGCAAAACGATGGCAAGCACAGTGAAAAACGGCGTGAAGGCAGCGTCAAAAAACGGTGCGCCGACCGACAGTTTACGATCCCAAAACGCTTCGGCCACAAGCGGCCAGATGGTGCCGATGAAGACAACAAAAGCGGCGACGGCCAGCAGGATATTATTGATGATCAACGCCGTCTCACGCGATGCCAAGGCAAAAACGCCGCGGGCTTCCATCGCGGCGGCGCGCAGTGAAAACAGGATCAAAGCCCCGCCCATGAACACGCCCAAAATCATCAAGATAAAGATACCGCGCTCAGGATCGTTGGCAAAAGCATGTACTGAAGTGATTACGCCAGAACGCACAAGGAAAGTGCCGATAAGGGAAAATCCAAAGGCAAGAATGGCCAACAAAATGGTCCAAGCCTTCAAGCTTTCGCGTTTCTCGACAACGATGGCAGAGTGCAGCAAAGCGGCAGCAAAAAGCCAAGGCATAAAGGACGCGTTTTCAACAGGGTCCCAAAACCAAAACCCGCCCCAGCCCAATTCATAATAGGCCCACCAAGAGCCAAGCGCGATACCGATGGTCAAGAACACCCAAGCAGCCAAGGTCCAAGGACGCACCCAACGCCCCCAAGCAGCATCAACGCGCCCTTCCAAAAGGGCGGCGACGGCAAAGGAAAAGGTCATGGAAAGGCCGACATAGCCCAAGTACAAAAACGGTGGGTGAAAGGCGAGACCAGGATCTTGCAAAAGCGGATTAAGGTCTTGGCCATTCATCGGCGGGTTTGCGAGACGCAAAAATGGATTCGACGTGAACAGGATAAAAGCCAAAAAGGCCACGCCAATGGACCCTTGCACCCCGATCACCCGCGCTTTGAGCGTCGTGGGCAGATTGGCGCCAAACAAAGCTGCAGCCGCGCCAAACAGCGCGAGAATCAACACCCACAGCAGCATCGAGCCCTCGTGATTGCCCCAAACGCCTGAGATTTTATACAGCATCGGTTTGAGCGTGTGAGAGTTTTCAACCACAAGCTTGAGCGAAAAGTCAGAGGTGACAAAAGCATACATCAACGCGCCAAATGAGAACGCAATCAGAACCAGGTGCACAAGCGCCGCAGGGGCAGCCAAATCCATCAAGGCCCTTCGACCTAAATGTGCACCTATAAGTGGCAAAATGGTCTGGGCGATGGCCACAAAAAAGGCCAGTACCAATGCAAAATGTCCAAGTTCAACAAGCATAGTGTCTCTCCCTGAGAGCTGTAACGCTCCGTTGTGTGCTGTTGTAGCTTGCTTGGCCCTCGCCGCCAATGGGATGCGCCGCGATGTCGCAAATAAGTGAGATCAGCCGCATGAGAAAAGGGGACCAAAGCCCCCTATTCCCTCTGTCTCACCCCACAGTTTCCTATGAGGGATATAATTTCATATCCCCCACAAGACCCCCAGAGACAGAAGCAACGCGCCCAGAACCGGCACCAGAAAACTAAACCCATGATAGCCAAACGACCCCTGAATGACCGCGAAATGCAGCACAGCGCCGGACATCAGCAAGGACAGAAAGGCAAACAAAATTGCAGCCTCAAAGCCCCAGACCGAACTCAAGTGCACTTGTGACGCCCACCACCAGCCCAAGGTCAGGCCGAGACCAGCCCAACTGAACGACATACCCAAGGCCAGCGGTGTGGCGCGCACCTGCCAGAGCCAAAAGAACGTACCCGAAATGACCAGCGCCATCACGCAGATAGCGCCGTATCCGATCAGCACCATTTGTGTGGTGCCGAGCAAAGACATGCCCAAGAGCGCCAAGCCCAAGATCACGCCGTATAATGTGAGTGCTTGTTTCATTGTTTCAACATCTCCTTCACCGCCGCATCCAAAGCGTTTGCGGCATCGCGATTGCGTTTGACGGCCTGGGCAAGCGGCGTGCCTGCAACCAAATCCAAGAGCCAGATCAAGACCTCTTTCAGATGCGGTATCATCAGTGGCCTCCCCCTCTTGGCAGACGTTCTCGGATCATCGTCGTCATCTCGATCAAAATTTGCGAGTTTTTATCGAGCACAGCACGGGTGGCTTGGTCCTTTTGTAAGTCCCTGTATAAAAGGAAAAAAACCATAATTGCCCATGGCCCATGTTCAGCCAAAGTTTTGATCAGAGCATCACTCATCATTGGCCCCCCTCCATGCTGTTAAGGCAGGATTTTCCGCATCAAACCCAGGCACTTCGGGCACATCTAGATCAGGCGCGGGGCCAGCGGCATAGGCTGTTTGCACCAATGGAACGGTTTCGCCTTTGGCACCTGCTTCCAATGCTCTAAGCGCCTCAAGTGAGCGAATATTGGCGGTCACGATCGGCGCTTGGGCCACGGTCGCAGCAATAGAGCGTTGAAAATTTTGCCCCGTCGCCTGATAACGCGCGCCAAAATAAAAGCTGACAATCGCCCCCATAAGCCACCACAGCGGCTCTGGGATCAGCGAGATGCCCTGCATACGCGCGGCAAACCAAATCGGATTGACCATCGCCGCCACGCATAACCCGATAGTGCCAAAAGCCATTAGGGGACGCGGCACACGATTGAGCCCATCCATGAACCGATCAAACCGCCCCGTGCGCGCCACGGCGAATTCTTTGGCGAATTGATCCATGGCAGCGGCGCGCAAAGTCGCTTCGCGGATCGAACCGTTTTCGGTGTTCTCCATAAACACCTCAGCCGTTTCTTTGATCACGTTCGTACCATTCCCGAACAGCAACTGGCCTAAGATCTGGACTATTCCCATGACGCCACCCGTGCGGCATGTTCCGCCTCGGTCAGATGATATCTTGGAGAAATGAACTCTTCGGCCCGTGTGATCCAGCCGCCTTTGCCGCCATCACGCCGTTTGGCGTATTTGCGACTTTTAGGACGCCTGTCGGCCAAAGCGTAGTAATAGTTGCGCCGCGCAATGCCAAAAGCATCCGCCAAATGATGCGGTGCCAAGCTATGCGCGATCACACAGGCTTCAATCGTTTGCGGGCCGATTTGACCGTCAACGACGATGCTTTGCCCCATATCGACCAAAAGCCGCTGCAAAATACGCACCGCATTCGAGCCGGCGTTGACGTACATGTCAAACACGCTGGCGTGCAAGACAGGCGGCAATTCGTCGATACGCGGCCCGCTAAAGTAGTGTTCAACAAAAATATCGCTGGCTTGCGCACGGGTCAATATGCGCACATCAGCCGATGTCACGCGCCCGTCACCGTCGTTGTCAATCCCAAGGCGGCGCAGCGTGCCTATGGTGACGCCAAAATTTGTCGCGCCCCCCAAATCATCGGGATCATTCACGTAACCGCCCTCACGAGCGATAATATCGTTTGCTATTTGCTGTACTGTTTTCATATGCCCAAACCCACCAATTTGATGAGCTAAGGCTGAGGTAAAAAGGTTAACGCAGGCGGACTAGAGCGCGCGGGTCACTCAGAGCTGGGTTGGTAAACGCCCTGTTCTTTCAAGGCATCCACGACCTCTTTGGGCATATAGCTTTCGTCGTGTTTGGCCAAAATCTCGGACGCAATAAACACGCCATCTTGCAACGTTCCCGTGCCAATCATGCCCTGATTTTCTTCAAACAAATCAGGCAGAACGCCCGTGTAGCTGACGGGCACTGTAGCATTGGTGTCGGTCACCGCAAAGGTCACCGCCGTGCCTTCGCCGCGGATCAAACTGCCTTCAAGCACCAAGCCACCAATGCGAAACACCTCGCCCATACGGGGTGGTTCCTCGACCACTTGGGTCGGGGACCTGAACAGATTGATCCCATCTTTCATCGCATAGCCGATCAAAGCTGTAGACAGAGTGAGCGCAACAGCCGCCACCGCAATAATTTGAATACGGCGTTGTTTTTTAAGGTTTTTCATTGCACATTAACAATCTATCTTTAAATTTTACGGATACACTGGCGCCAAGGTCAGCCCCGTCACCTCATCAAGGCCAAGCATCAAATTGGCATTTTGTATTGCTTGCCCGCTTGAACCTTTGGTCAGGTTATCGAGTGTGCCGATAACGATCACGCGGCCCGCACGGCGGTCTGCAACGACACCGATGTGACAATAGTTCGAGGCCCGCACATGTTTCAGCGCAGGCACTTCGCCCATGGGCAGCACTTGGATAAACGGCTCGTCTGCATATTGTGCGACCAGCACGGCGTAAACAGCGTCAGCTTCGCCTTTGACATAGGCCGTAGCCAAAATGCCGTGGGTGGCAGGGATCAAATGCGGGGTGAACTGAATTTCGACAGGACGCCCTGCAATCAATGAGAACTCTTGATCAAATTCGCCCAAGTGACGGTGCTTGCCGCCAACGGCATAGCCAAAAGCATTATCGTGCAATTCGCCAAACAAGAACGGTTCCTTGAGCGACCGGCCCGCACCAGAAACACCAACTTTGAGATCCAAGATGATGTCATCCAAGTCAATCACGCCAGCAGCGACAAGGGGCCGTAAAATGAACTGACCAGTGGCCGCATTACACCCCGTGCCCGCCACAAGACGCGCGGATTTGATCTCGTCACGGTAAAATTCGGTCAGGCCATAAACCGCCTCGGACTGCATCTCGATTGCAGAATGGGGTTGGCCGTACCATTTGGCGTAAGCTTCTGGATCGCGCAGGCGGAAATCAGCAGACAGATCGACAATTTTCAATGTCGTTGGTAGTTTTGAGATCACCGCCTGCGAGGTCGCATGAGGCAGCGCACAAAAGGCCAGATCGACGCCGGCGAAATCAATGTCGTCAATTTTGCACAGCGCAGGCAAATCCAAGTGACGCAGATGCGGATACACATCCGCCATCGCCATACCCGCCTTGCGATCACCAGACAGGGCCACGATGTCCATCACAGGATGGGTGGAAATCAAGCGCACGAGCTCTGCACCGGTGTAACCAGAGGCGCCCAAAATAGCGATTTTATAGGTCATAAGTCTCTCTTTGATCTCAGGGCTGCCTCGTCAAGCGATGCGCCCGCAGAGGTATTTCGCGTCAATGTAGTGCTGCGGGCGGCAAAGCGCAATTGCGGCAAAAGGGCAAGAGGCGGGCGATCGAGAAGTCCACATCATAATGGTCGTGTCAATGCGCGCTCACGTAACACTGAAGCGATGGGGCAATGATGCTTCGATTTCAAGCCTGCTCGAACGTCACTTGGCGTTTCAAAAACTGCGTGGCACCGCGGCTGACTTTGGCGGGATCACCTGTGGTTAAAAACAGGTTTTCTGTCCCTGCCCCAAGCATCTCAGGGCGACGTTCCAGATAATGCTCCAAGCTCTCCGCGACCAAATTGGCTTGCGAAAACACTTTCACATCCGCGCCCAATGCGTCTTGGAACTCTTTTTCCATCATCGGGTAATGGGTGCAGCCCAAAATCGCTGCATCAGGTTTGGGCAATTTGCGTTTTAACGCATCCACATGAGAGCGCACCAAAGCATCAGCCAAAATCATATCGCCATCTTCAATCGCATCAACCACACCGCCGCAGGCTTGAGCTTCGACATCAACACCAATGGCGCGGAACGCCAGTTCGCGTTGAAACGCGCGCGACGATACCGTGGCAGGCGTGGCAAACAAGGCCACGGATTTCACAGCGACCTCTTTTGGGGGGGAGTTGTCTCCCCATTCGCGCTCGGTAAGGGCCTCTATCAACGGCACAAAAACGCCAAGAACACGCTTATCGGTTGGAATCCAGCTTTCCTGCATCCGGCGCAAGGCCGCTGCAGAGGCCGTGTTACAAGCCAAGATCACCAAATCACAACCCGCATCCCAAAGACGCTCAACGGCCACCGTGGTCAGATTGTAAATATCATCGGCATCGCGCACACCGTAAGGCGCATGGGCGCTGTCACCGAAATAGACCAGCGGCAAATCAGGCAAGCGTTTGCTTACCGCATCATAAACCGTCAGCCCACCAAGTCCGCTGTCAAAAATACCTACTGCCATGCTTAATATCGGTCCTTTTGACCTTTTTGAGACACCCTAAATCGCTTCAGCGGAGCGCCAAACAATGTGCGAGGCGTAGCCCCGTGCTTTGCTTCAAATTCAAACCCAAGTGTTAGATTGTCAATTGGATTAGGGGACAAAGCATAGGTCCGTTTGCGCAGAAAATCCATCATCAGCTTGGGATCTTTGCGGAAAGGTTCAAGTTCTTCAGGCGCGATCGGCTCGCCTATGACAACACGCACAGGTTCATCGATACGGTTTCTAAATTCACGAATCAACAGCCCCGTTCGCAAGCTAGAATGCAAATGGCTGGCCAGCTGGAACAGGCGCGAGTTGCTGCCTTCAAAGAAAATTGGCACCACTTGCGCGCCAGATTTGGCCACCATTTTCGCCGTGAAGGCACGCCATGACGGGTCAAGCGGCTTGCCCATAGGCGTGGCGGAGGTCGAGACAGTGCCGCCAGGAAAGATCCCGATACAGCCCCCATCTGCGAGATATTCTAACGCCACCTTGCGCGTCTCAAGATTGAGCTGCACCGCTTCCTTGGTCGCATCAAAAGACACCGGCAAGATCACGCGATCAATGTCTTCAGCTTGTTTGAACACGGTATTGGCCAAAATCCGAAAATCACCACGCGTGACAGACAACATATGCCCCATCATCAGCCCATCCAAAATTCCATAAGGATGGTTAGAGACCACGATCAGAGGCCCTTCACGTGGGATATTTTCCAAAGCGCCCTCAAGCACATCAAGTTCAAGCCCATAACGGCTCACCATGACTTGCCAAATGGTCTTCCCATTCTCAAGATCTTTACTATAGCCCTCAGCCCGCTTGATCAAAGACAAACGCCCTGTGACATTTTCCATGACACGAATAAGCGCACGCCCGCGCCGCGTCTGCGCCGAACCGGCATAAGTGATATCTCGCGCAACTTGGCGATCTTTGCGAGCACTTTCTTTAGAAGAACCTTTTTTAGGTTTAGGATGCACAATCACTTGGAGCTGTTCCATTCATAAATGTTTGAGCACTTTAGCGCGCCGCGCGCGAGGCCTCCATTGTTTTTCGTCTAAAAAGACACTGTGTTCATGATTTTTTGTACTCATCAAAGATATACTCACGACAAATACGATTAAAACCTGCGCAAATTGGTAAACGCGCTGCTACAATATTGTTGAAGAAACAGAAAAACCAAAAAAACGTAAGTATAAGCCAACCAAGCAACAATCTCCTCTTGCAGCGCCCTCAAAAAGCGCAAAAGAGGGCCACCAAGCTGCGCTTTGTCTCAAAAGGCAAGTATGTTACAGGCAATAAGAATAAAAGGGTTTCGGGTATGGACTGGGATAAACTACGGATTTTCCACGCTGTTGCAGATGCTGGCTCACTCACCCATGCGGGCGACACGCTGCATTTGAGCCAATCTGCTGTCTCGCGCCAAATTCGCGCGCTGGAAGAATCACTCAGCACCACCTTGTTTCACCGTCATGCCCGTGGCCTCATTTTGACAGAGCAAGGCGAGTTGTTGTTTGACGCCACCCGCGCCATGGCCAAACGCCTTGATGCGGCAGCCGCGCGGATCAAAGACAGCGAAGAAGAGGTCTATGGTGAATTACGCGTCACCACAGCTACCGGATTTGGCACACTTTGGCTCGCGCCACGCTTATCAAAACTCTATGAAAAATACCCTGACCTAACCATCGATTTGATGCTCGAAGAGCGCGTATTGGATTTGCCCATGCGTGAGGCTGATGTGGCCATTCGTATGAAAGAACCATCTCAGGCAGATTTAATTCGCAAGCGTTTGATGAACATCCGTATGCGATTGTTTGCAACGCAAAAATATCTCGATGAACACGGTACGCCCACCGATCTAGATGATTTGGACAACCACCGCTTGATTTCACAAAACCCGAAGTCAGCGCAGGTGGCCGCGGGTGCTAGCCTCACGCATGAGCTGTCTTTGCACGAGGTGAAATCCAAACTTTATGTGAACAACTATTTTGGCGTCCTGCAAGCCGTACTCAATGATCTGGGAATCGGTGTCTTACCAGACTATCTTTTCCACAGCACCTCAAACCTCATACGCGTTTTAGACACAGTAGAAAGCAATGAAGTGCCCGTTTTCTTGGCCTACCCTGAAGAGTTGCGCCATTCAAAACGGATCGAAGTATTCCGGGATTTTATCACCAGCGAGATCAGCGATTATCGCCGCCGCCAACGCGACACACCAAGTTAAGGTTACAGCCTTTCAGCTAACTTTAGCGGCTCGGCGATGCATATCTGCTTAAAAATGCATTATTTCAAAATGTTAGCGACAGGCCACAGCAGAGCTATGCCCTGAGTGCATATCGGGCATGCGCGAATTTGAACGGTTAACCCTTGATAGATTCACAAACCGCACATAAATCAATCATTGAAGGTGCTGATGGAGGAAACTCTTAGCAACTTCACCTCCCTGTTGGACTTGGGCCGAGCTTATGCTCGGCCTTTTTTTTATTCCCAAGTATAAGTTCACACCCAATTGCGCCCTTTCTAGAGCGTGGTAAGTGTTATTTTTGATCGCGCCTGACTGCTTCAACGCCAAAAACCGCAGTTAGAGGCCATTTGTGGCCAAGTGCCCTCTTTCCCAAAGCCCAGCGATAGCCTATGAGAACGCCTGACCGAGATACGCGTCCGCGGGTGCCTTTGTGCATGATGTAGGATGCTCTGATGACCTTTTGGGGGATTTCCATGACCGATCCGAAAATTACCGATGATCTGATTGCCGCACACGGCCTGAACGGCGAAGAATATGCGCGCATCCTTGAGATCATGGGCCGTGAGCCGACATACACCGAGCTCGGCATTTTCTCGGCCATGTGGAACGAGCATTGTTCTTATAAATCATCCAAGAAACACCTGCGCGGCCTGCCCGTTGACGGCCCGCAAGTGATTTGTGGCCCCGGTGAGAACGCTGGCATCGTGGATATTGGCGATGGTCAATGTGTTGTCTTCAAAATGGAAAGCCACAACCATCCGTCCTACATCGAACCTTACCAAGGTGCGGCCACTGGCGTTGGCGGTATTTTGCGCGATGTCTTTACTATGGGCGCACGTCCAATTGCGGCGATGAATTCCCTGTCCTTTGGCGTCAAAGAGCACCACAAAACCAAGCAGCTTGTGCACGGTGTTGTTGAGGGCGTTGGCGGCTACGGCAACTGCTTTGGCGTGCCAACAGTTGGCGGCGAAGTGCGGTTCCACTCTGCTTATAACGGCAACTGCCTTGTGAACGCGTTTGCGGCGGGCTTGGCTGATACAGATAAAATCTTTTACTCCGCCGCCTCTGGCGTTGGCATGCCTGTTGTCTACCTTGGCGCCAAAACAGGCCGTGATGGCGTTGGCGGCGCGACGATGGCTTCGGCTGAGTTCGATGACACAATCGAAGACAAACGTCCCACCGTCCAAGTGGGTGATCCGTTCACAGAAAAACGCTTGATGGAAGCAACGCTCGAGTTGATGGCCACCGGCGCTGTGATTTCGATCCAAGATATGGGGGCCGCAGGCTTGACCTGTTCGGCCGTAGAAATGGGCGACAAAGGCAAATTGGGCGTGCGTCTTGACCTTGAAAACGTGCCGCAACGCGAACTCAATATGACCGCCTATGAAATGATGCTGTCCGAATCCCAAGAGCGTATGTTGATGGTGCTCAAGCCCGAGCTTGAAGCCGAAGCCCGCGCTGTGTTTGACAAATGGGACCTCGACTTTGCCATCGTCGGTGAAACGCTCGAAGAAGACCGGTTCTTGATCATGCACAACGGCGAAGTCAAAGGCGACTTGCCGCTGTCTACACTTGCATCTTCTGCGCCAGAATATGACCGCCCTTGGGTGCCGACACCCCCAGCGGAACCTATGGATGACGTGCCAAGCATCGATCCGATTGATGGGCTGAAAGCGCTCTTGGCCTCGCCAAACTACGCGGCGAAATCTTGGGTTTACGAGCAATACGACAGCCAAGTCATGGCCGATACAGTGCGCGCACCGGGCATGGGCTCTGGCGTCATCCGTGTGCACGGCACGCCGAAGATGCTTGCCTTTACATCAGACGTGACACCGCGCTACGTGAAAGCCAACCCTGTTGAAGGCGGCAAACAAGCCGTGGCCGAAGCCTACCGCAACTTGACCGCTGTGGGCGCTAAGCCCTTGGCGACAACAGACAACTTGAACTTCGGCAATCCCGAAAAACCCGAAATCATGGGTCAGTTGGTTGGCGCGCTGCAAGGGATCGCTGAGGCGGTGAAGTTCCTTGATATGCCAATCGTGTCCGGCAATGTGTCTTTGTACAATGAAACTGATGGCGTGGGTATTTTGCCAACACCAACCATCGGCGCTGTGGGCCTGATCAACAATGAAGACGAACTGATCGCGGGCCTTGCCCAAGACGGTGACGTCGCCGTTGTGATCGGTGCTGTTGGCACGCACCTTGGCCAATCGGCACTGCTCGCCGAAGTGTTCAACCGCGAAGGCGGCGACGCGCCTCATGTTGACCTTGCACTTGAACAAACCAACGGTGAGTTCCTCAAAGCCAACCGCAAGCTGATCAATGCAGCCACCGACCTGTCTGACGGCGGACTTGCTTTGGCGGCGTTTGAATTGGCGGACAAAGCGGGCCTTGGGCTGACTTTGGACAGTGGCGACACAGCGGAACTGTTTGGCGAAGATCAAGCACGTTACCTGGTGTCATGTTCCTTTGATCAAGCCGAAGCTTTGATGGTGGCCGCGAGCCAAGCGGGCGTCACATTGACCACGGTTGGTAAATTTGGCGGCGATATGGTCAAGCTCGGCGGCTCGGACGCCTCGCTCGCAAGTTTGAGCGCCGTGTTCAACGGTGCCTTTGCCGAGACCTTTGCTTAAAGCGCGGCTTTAGAGCTGCACAAGATATTTCAAAGGCCCGCCACTTTGCGCGGGCCTTCGTTTTTCAACCCGACCCAAGTTTGCCCCCAAACCAAGGATGACCCACATGGACCTGCCAGACCTCACATCAGATTGCGCCAATTGTGTGGGGCTGTGCTGCGTGGGCATGTCCTTTCAAAAGGGCGATGATTTCGCCATCGACAAGACCTCAGGCACGCCCTGCCCAAATTTGGACCATACGCATCGCTGTAAAATCCACAGCACGCTCAAAGACGATGGGTTTGAAGGCTGCATCAAGTTCGATTGCGCGGGCGCAGGTCAACGCGTGACGCAAATGCGGTTCAACGGCGAAAGCTGGCAAGATCATCCTGAATTGATGTTTGCTATGATGCGTGATTTTGAAAACCTGCGCCCTTTGCATGAGCGAATGATCCAACTGACTGAGGCGGGCAAGACAGATCTGCCAGAGGCACTGGAAACTGAACGCGCCGATTTATTGAAACGCAGCGCCCGTGTTTGGGCCGATACCGACACGTTGAAGCGCCGATATGACGTTTTTTTGACCGAACTGGCACATAGCACCGCGTCTTAATCCGATCAACGTCTTGCAGCGGAGCTACGCGGGCCCTACATTTACAGCAACACAAGACGACACCAAGGAGCGCCTTACATGGCCATCACTGCCGCTGAAATCGAAACTCTGATCCGCACAGCCTTTCCCGAGGCCCGCATCGTTGTTCAAGGCGACGACGGACAACATTTTGCCGCCGAAGTGGTGGATGAAAGTTTTCGTGGCAAAAACCGCGTTCAGCAACAGCGCGCGGTGAACGCGGCTCTTAAAGCCGAGATTGACAGTGGTAAGCTGCATGCGCTGGCCCTGTCCACACGCGCGCCTGAGTAAAAGATACACATCAGCCGCGCTTGATGCGGCACAAACATTCGAAAGGTCGACCCCATGTCCGACGCAAAAGCAACGATCCAAAAAACCATTGATGACAACGAAGTCGTTCTGTTCATGAAGGGCAATAAACTGATGCCGCAATGTGGATTTTCATCCCGTGTGGCTGGTGTTTTGAACTTTATGGGCGTGGAATTCCACGACGAAAACGTTCTGGCCGATGCCGAGATTCGCCAAGGCATCAAAGACTTTTCCGATTGGCCAACCATTCCACAGCTCTACGTCAAAGGCGAGTTTGTTGGCGGTTGCGACATCATCACCGAGATGACGCTTTCTGGTGAATTGGACACATTGCTTGAGACCAACGGCATTGCTTTCGACAAAGATAAGGCCGAGCAAGTGCGCGCTGCAAACGCGTAAAACAGTCTGTTTTTATAGAAAATAAGGGCGGCAAAGATTTTCTCTTTGCCGCCCTTATTGATAAATCAAATTTTCGACAAAGCCTTTAAGCGGACACACCCAAGCGGTCTTCGAGAGCTGCTGCCATAGCCTCGGTGCGCGCAGCCAATTCAGCGAATGTGTCATTGACCTCAGCGGGCACTACGGGCACCTCGATACGCTCAGGCACTGGGGCTGGCGCCGAACGCAACTCTTCCAAAAGCGCCTCTTGCGCGCCAAGCTTGGCTTCAAGCGCGCGCATTTGTTCTTCCATACCTGCAGTCTTATCCGCCAACATCAAACCAGACATAAGCAGCATACGCGCCTCTGGCAAACGGCCAATTTGACTTGATAAAACAGTGGCTTCATTGTCCAACAGCTGTGCTGCGGATTTCAAGAAATGTTCTTCACCAAGTTGGCAAGCCACTTCAAACTCACGCCCGCCGATGGAAATTTTGATCTCTGGCATGGTTTAGACCTCTTCTTTTGGGGCATCATCGACGAACGGGCGCAAATCTTTCAAAATTGCATCAAGCTCAACAAGATCGGCGTCGCGCCCGACTTTGATCGCTTCGAGTTCCGTCATCAACGCTTTGTTCACCAAAGCCGGATCGCCCATCGCATTCATATTAGATTCGCGCAACGCAGTATTATTGGCACGCAACTGCACGTTCACACGGCGTAGTTTTTGCGTTTCGGCATCATGGTTCATCAACTGGTGGCGCAGCGTTTCGACTTCTTCTTCCAAAGACGCCACATGGCTTTGCTGCTTTTCATGGATCGCGCGCACACGTTCTTCAAGCTGCACGTTGGTGTCGCGCTCTGAATCCAACGCCTCTTGCAACCGCGCCATTTCAGCCATCATTTCATCAGAGGCAATTCCGCCGCTTGAAGCATTTTGTTCTTCGGCGGCAGCCACTGCACGGCCAATGCGCTCAAGCGCTGCCGTGATCCGTGTCGCAAAGTCTGAAATTTCGCTCATCGCCATACCTGTTACTGCTTATCACTGTTCTTGAACCCATCGCAGTCCTGAATAGACCGCACAAACGTCTTTTACTCTATAACACATCCTCGGCCGATGTCACAAACCCCGCCCAACATGCCCAAGTACGATTGAATCAAACTACCCCAAAGCCAGCGGGGCGCAAGTCTAAGACATTTAAGACCATTTGATTCGATAGGTTAGCCTATGACAAAGGCTTTACCAACTGCTTGACCGAAAGTTACTTGATATGGCCCGATATGGGGTCAAATTGGCCTGTCTGGCTTGCACTTTCGCGCAACATCGTTATCACCAAGCCCGAATGGCTGCGATGTCTGGCTCTACATGTTGGATTTTGCGGCTGCCTTTGAGACAGCTAGGAGATCCACACGTGGACATCGCAAAACTGCGCGCGGCGCACCCTGATCACTGGATGCGTGCCGCCGCCATCCGCACTTTGACACTTGATGCTGTCGCTGCTGCCAACTCAGGTCACTCTGGCATGCCGATGGGCATGGCCGATGTGGCAACTGTTTTGTTTGAAAAACACCTGAAGTTCGACGCCTCTGCCCCACTTTGGGCTGACCGCGATCGCTTTATTTTGTCTGCAGGCCATGGCTCTATGCTGGTGTACTCTTTGCTGTACCTCACAGGCTACGAAGAGATGCCATTGGAGCAAGTGAAAAACTTCCGCCAAATGAACGCCAAAACCGCTGGCCACCCTGAAAACTTCTTGTTGGAAGCGGTCGAAACCACAACGGGTCCGCTAGGTCAGGGGATTTCCAATGCCGTCGGCTTTGCCATGGCAGAAGAGCACCTGCGCGCGCGTTTCGGCAAAAAACTGCAAGATCACCACACATACTGTATCGCGGGCGACGGCTGCTTGATGGAAGGTGTGTCACACGAGGCGATTGCCTTGGCGGGACGTCAAAAGCTTAGCAAACTTATCGTGTTCTGGGACAACAACAACATCACCATTGATGGCACCGTTGACCTGTCTGATCGCACTGATCAACCTATGCGTTTCAAAGCTGCAGGCTGGCACGTGCAAGAAATCGACGGCCACGATCCAGAGGCCATCGACGCGGCGATCACTGCTGCGAAAAACGCAGGAAAGCCATCGATGATTGCGTGCAAAACGCACATCGCTTTGGGCCATGCGCAACAAGATACATCCAAAGGCCACGGCGCTTTGACCGATGCGGATCAAATGAAAGCGGCGAAAGAGGTCTACGGATGGACATCTGCGCCGTTTGAGGTTCCTACGGATATCAAAGCACAGTGGGAAGCCATCGGATCACGTGGTCGCACCGACCGTGCGGCTTGGGAAGCGCGCCTTGACGAGCAGTCAGAGCGCCGCCAAGCCGAGTTTGCCCGCACATTTGCAGGCGAAACACCTAACAAACTAGGGTCTGTCATTCGCGCCCTTAAAAAACAAATTTCCGAAGATCAGCCCAAAGTGGCCACACGCAAATCATCTG
The DNA here is from genome assembly GCF_038899935.1 of Pacificibacter sp. AS14. Classification (NCBI taxonomy): domain Bacteria; kingdom Pseudomonadati; phylum Pseudomonadota; class Alphaproteobacteria; order Rhodobacterales; family Roseobacteraceae; genus Pacificibacter; species Pacificibacter sp. AS14. Next base: position 99,781 of record NZ_JBBMQI010000010.1, on the reverse strand, counting down.
AAATGGTGCTTGGCGTCGTGAATCCTGTGTTGCCTGAAACCATTGGTGGCTCTGCAGATCTTACAGGTTCCAACAACACGCTCACAGCTGACATGGGCACATTTGACGAGAACAATCGTAAAGGCCGCTACGTCTACTACGGCATCCGTGAGCACGGTATGGCAGCAGCCATGAACGGCATGGCGTTGCACGGTGGTGTGCGCCCCTACGGCGGCACTTTCTTCTGTTTCACCGACTACGCCCGCCCTGCGATGCGCCTGTCAGCCTTGATGCAGATTCCTGTGACCTACGTGATGACACACGACTCTATCGGTCTTGGCGAAGACGGCCCAACACACCAACCTGTTGAGCACCTCGCCATCTGTCGCGCCACACCAAACACATTGACCATCCGTCCATGTGACACTGTGGAAACGGCAGAAGCATGGGAAATCGCACTGACGTCGCAGAAAACGCCAACAGTTTTAGCACTAACCCGTCAAGGTCTGCCAACTTTGCGCAAAGAGCACAAAGTCAAAAATCTGGTCGCACAAGGCGGCTATGTTTTGGCCGACTCTGAGGGCAAACGCCAAGCGATCTTGATCGCAACAGGCTCTGAAGTCGCCATCGCAATGGCAGCACGTGACATCTTGCAAGAGGCCGGTATCGGCACACGCGTTGTCTCTATGCCTTGTATGGAGCTTTTTGCCGAGCAAGACTTGGCTTACCGCCGCAAAGTCCTGCCTGCTGGCCCTGTGCGTGTTGGGATTGAGGCTGCCGCGCGTGCTGGCGGTTGGGACAAGTTGCTTTTGGGCGAACGTGGCCGTGAGCAAAAACAAGCCTTTGTTGGATTGGATCGCTTTGGTGCCTCTGCGCCAATCGATGAGCTTTATGAAAAATTCGGCATCACCGCTGAAAACATTGTTGAGCAAGTCAAAACACTTTTGGGCTAAGAACGTCGTAACTGTAAAATTAGAAAAGCCCGTGCAGCGATGCGCGGGCTTTTTGACACTTAGGAGCTGACTTTGGTGAACACTTCAAAACAACGCTCTACGTCAAGCATTTCCGCATCGCAGCATCTTGTTTGCGCTAACACCCTATGTTTACGCTAACATGTTGGCGCTAAACGTCTTTTTTCAAAACCGAGTCTCCCCTATACGAACTTCAGATGCGCTTTGGGCGGCCCCCCGCAGCATGTCTTGAGATCGCATAAATCTGAGCGGTGGTGAAAACCATCAAAGAGAGCACTAGGAGAGACGCATATGACCATTCGCTTAGGGATCAACGGTTTTGGCCGTATCGGACGCTGCACATTGGCCCATATCGCAGAAGCCGCGCGCAATGATGTGGAGGTCGTCAAGATCAACGCGACTGGCCCGATTGCTACCAACGCACATCTATTGAAATACGACTCAGTCCATGGTCGCTTTGGCGGTAATATCAAAATCGATGGCGACACATTGGACTTGGGCCGTGGTCCGATCAAAGTGATGTCCACCTACGATCCGCAAGAATTGGATTGGGAAGGTGTTGACGTTGTTTTGGAATGCACAGGCAAATTTAACGACGGTTTGAAATCTGCGGTGCACCTCGAACGCGGTGCAAAAAAAGTGCTGATCTCTGCCCCTGCCACCAATGTGGATCGCACCGTGGTCTACGGCGTGAACCACCGCGATATGCTGGCGGATGAGCGCATGATTTCTAACGGGTCTTGCACAACCAACTGTCTTGCCCCTTTGGCCAAAGTGTTGAACGACGCCGTTGGCATTGAGAGCGGCATCATGACCACGATCCATTCTTACACAGGCGACCAACCAACTTTGGACCGCCGCCACTCTGATCTTTACCGCGCCCGTGCCGCCGCCATGGCGATGATCCCGACATCCACAGGCGCCGCCAAGGCGCTTGGTTTGGTTTTGCCAGAACTGGCAGGCAAGCTTGATGGCTCGTCCATACGCGTCCCAACACCGAATGTTTCTGCTGTCGATTTGACCTTCCAAGCGGGCAAAGACGTGACGGTTGAAGACATCAATGAGATCGTGCGCGATGCGGCCAACGGCTATATGGGCATGGTGATGAGCTATGATGCTGAAGCCAAAGTCTCGATCGACTTCAACCATACATCTGAAAGCTCAATTTTCGCACCCGAGCAAACCAAAGTGGTTGGTCGCACAGTGCGTGTTTTGGCGTGGTACGATAACGAATGGGGCTTTTCCTCGCGCATGGCAGACGTCGCCGGCGCCATGGGCCGCTTGATGCACTAAGCTGGCAAGAACCTGAAAAGTTTAGCCGCTCAAAAGATCTGTTTCGGGTCTTTGGGCGGTTTTCTTTTTTCTCAATCTCTCTATGCTTCGTTCCAAGTCTGCGTCATCTTCGGCGCAGTTCAAGGAATGAATTTCGAGTATGGACCGCCTCTCCATCGCCTTTGCCCTGCTGATCGTTATATCGGTTGCATTGGATATCACACTTAATCACGGTGCAGCTTCACTGTTCTTAGCTCGTAAATTCATGGACCTCATCGCTCTAGTGGCTTTTTGGCGATAATTTTCGCCTTTGAAGGTTGACCTTTTGGCCAAGATGGCGATGTTAGCGTTAACGACGCGAGGGAGAATTGCTTCCTTTGCGCCCATAAGGGGCAGACTGTCTGCTCACATTCTAGCGTCAAGGAGTTGTTGAAATGGCGGTAAAAGTCGCAATTAACGGATTTGGTCGGATCGGTCGCAATATTCTGCGCGCCATCATCGAATCTGGTCGTACAGACATCGAAGTGATCGCAATCAACGATCTTGGCCCAGTGGCCACAAATGCACACCTATTGCAGTACGATTCTATACACGGTCGCTTTCCCTTCCCAGTGACCCACACAGAAGACACCATCGACGTAGGCCGTGGCCCGATCAAAGTGACCGCGATGCGTAACCCTGCGGACCTGCCTTGGTCTGACGTTGACATCGTTATGGAATGTACGGGAATCTTCACGTCTAAAGAAGCTTGCCAAGCACACCTCGACAACGGCTCTAACCGCGTGTTGATTTCTGCACCAGGTAAAGACGCTGACAAAACCATCGTGTTTGGTGTGAACGACGACACATTGACTGCAGATGATATCGTTGTCTCCAACGCGTCTTGCACCACCAACTGTCTGTCCCCTGTGGCCAAAGTGCTCAACGACGAGATCGGCATCGTCAAAGGCTTCATGACCACGATCCACTCCTACACAGGCGATCAGCCTACTTTGGACACCATGCACAAAGACCTCTACCGCGCACGTGCGGCGGCTTTGTCCATGATCCCGACATCAACGGGTGCAGCGAAAGCTGTGGGTCTTGTTTTGCCAGAACTTAACGGCAAATTGGACGGCGTTTCTATCCGCGTTCCAACACCAAATGTTTCTGTTGTCGATCTCACTTTTGAGGCGGCACGTGAGACAACTGTGGAAGAAGTCAACGCCTTGATCCGCGCTGCAGCTGACGGTCCACTCAAAGGGGTGCTTGGCTACACAGACGCGCAGCTCGTGTCCTCAGACTTCAACCACGATCCGCACTCTTCCATCTTCCACACAGACCAAACCAAGGTCATGGAAGGCACAATGGTGCGCATTTTGACGTGGTACGACAACGAGTGGGGCTTCTCTAACCGTATGTCCGACACTGCGGTTGCTATGGGTAAATTCCTGTAAGACAAACGTCTTCTAAGCCTGTGCAAGCCTTGCTTGCGCAGGCCTTTGGTAACCGTATGTTCGGTAATGCGGTTGCTATGGGTAAACTTCTCCAAAATAAGCATTTTTCGATAGAGCAAAAGCCCCACCGCTTGCGGGGCTTTTTTTATAGCCATCCACAAGTTTTGCCAGCTAACTCATTGATGTCTCGCCCGAGAATGCCCATGTTATTCTCAGAAACCTGTGCACTAAAATGACAATTCACTCAATTTATGACTAACTTTCAAACGCTCCTCAGCGAATTTATTACCTTATGGGTTGTCATCGATCCCATCGGCACCCTGCCCGTGTTTATTGCCGCAACTGTATCACTGGATCCGAAGCTTTCAAAACAGGTGGCTGTAAGAGCCACGGCGACGGCTTTTGCGATCTTGATGGTGTTTATTATTTTTGGTCAGGTCATACTCAACGCGCTTGGGCTTGGATTGCCATCGTTCCAAATCGCAGGCGGCCTCGTGTTGTTTCTCTTTGCCATGACGATGATATTTGGAGACGGCAAGCCAAATCAAGAAACAGGCCAGACCTCACCGGAGACCAAATCCATGGCGCTGCACGCACGCCGTGTGGCGGTTTTTCCCTTAGCGATGCCATCCATTGCCTCTCCAGGTGCCATGCTTGCCGTGGTCATGTTGACAGACAATGATCGATTTTCAGTGGCTCATCAAATGATGACCGCCACGGTCATGACACTGATCTTGATCATCACTCTGTTTATCTTGCTGGCTGCGCGCCCCATTCTGCGGGTTTTACGCGACACAGGTGCTGCGATTGTAAGCCGTGTGATGGGCATGATTTTAGCGGCTGTAGCCGTAGACACAGTGCTGCAAGGGTTCGTGGCAATTGGAGTGATCCCTGAGTTTTAACCTTTGGGAACACTTTATACTCTGAACCTATCAGACACGTACAGCCGAGCACCTAAGTCCTGCAGATGTTTTTCGTATTCTAATAGATATTCAAATTTGTCGCTGACAACTTAGCTGCTGGCCAATTTGTCTTTCAGCTTTGCTTCGATCTCTGGCGTGACGAACTTGGACACATCACCGCCAAGGCGCGCGATCTCTTTGACCAGCTTTGAGGCAATCGCTTGATGGCGTGCTTCGGCCATCAAGAACACGGTCTCGATGCTGTCATCGAGCGCCCTATTCATACCAACCATCTGATATTCGTACTCAAAATCCGCAACAGCCCGCAAGCCTCGCACAATGATCGAGGCCCCGACATCGGCGGCACACTGGATCAGCAAGTTTTCAAAAGGATGCACAATGACTTGGCAACCTGTGTCTTGTGACATCTGCGCACAAATCGGTTCGAGCATGGCCACACGTTCTTCAAGAGAAAACATCGGACCTTTGGAGCGATTGATCGCAACGCCAATTACAAGACGATCCACCAAAGCGCAGCTTCGACGTATGATATCAAGATGACCATGTGTGACCGGATCGAAGGTTCCAGGATATAAACCAATGCGCATAGCATTCTCCTTTGCTTGAACGCACGCAACAATATTGCGTCACCAATTGCAAGCACAAGTCGATAGTTTTTCACCTAAGCACAAAACTGTCGCCGCCCCACATCAAACTATTGATTTTTAAGCGCCTCTACCGCAGTTGCAAAAGCTGAACTTTTGAGAACAGCGATAGAGGACTCAGGGTCAAAAACGAGCGATCAATGCCCCATGATCATGCCCTCAAGGGCAGAGTTTTCCATCGCAAGTTGCGCCAAACGCGCCGACACCACATCGCCGATGGAAACGAGGCCCACCAGCTTGCCAGCATCGACCACAGGCATGTGACGAAACCGGCCAGAGCTCATGCGCTCCAAAACGGCCAAAGCGGTGTCATCGAGCACACATGTCTGCAGCTTTTCTGTCATCAATTCGGACACCTTGCGTTTCAACACGCTCGCGCCCTCTTTGCCCAGCTCACGCACCACATCGCGTTCAGACAAAATGCCATCGAATCCGCCCGCTTGGCTTTGAACAATAATGGCGCCGATCTTTTTAGATGACAAAAGCTCTGTTGCTGCGGCAATTGTCATATCTGGTCCGATTGTCACAATGTCCGAGATGTCTTTTTCTTTTAGAATCTGACCAATTAACATAATTCCTCCTAAATTGTCCTGCTCCCACCTTTAAGGTCCGTCACACAGCTTCGTGTGTCAAGCTTCTCCTTCAAGCTCATCGACTATGGCTTTCATCTCAGTCACCAAAAGATCGGCAAATCGCGTCAGACGCTCAACCTTGCTATCATCTGCATGGCGGATCAAATAAAACGCCCGCTTAAGGCGGAAATCATCGGGTAAAATCCTCACCATGCGGGCGACATGAGGCACGCAAAAATCATGTACAACACCGATCCCCAAACCCGCCTTGATCATGTTGAGTTGTACCGACACTGTATTTGAAGAAAAATCCGCAGTGGCCCCGCCGATAGTATCTAAGTAGTCAAGCTCCTTATCAAAAATCAAGTCAGGGACATAACCAACAATCTTGTGTTTTTTCACATCATCCAAGATTTTGACCTCGCCTTCTTGACGCAGATACCAACGCATCGCCGCCAGTGAGAGGTGGTAATCAGTGATCTTTTGTACCAACAAACGGCCCGTTTGTGGTGCACTGACAGAAATCACCAAATCCGCCTCGCGTTTGGACAGGCTGATCACCCGCGGCAAGGCCACCACCTGCACCTGCAAATCAGGATGCTGAACTGCAATGCGCGCCAAAACCTTGGGTAGAACATAATTCGCACAACCATCCGGTGCGCCCAAGCGGATCACCCCGCTCAAGGTGTCTCCGCCACCTTCCAAATCAGCCGCGCCCAAGGTCATGGCCTTTTCTGCATCTTCTGCATGAACCAACAAACGTGCGCCATCGCGCGTCAAGTCATAGCCTTGCGGTGATTTGGCAAACAGTGTCACGCTCATCCCTTGCTCAAGACGCGCCACACGTCGCCCCACTGTGGCTGGGTCCATTTTTAGCGCACGTCCTGCCCCAGACAGGCTTTCTGTACGCGCCACAGCCAAAAATACGCGAATATCATCCCAGTTCATCTGCTCACCCCTTTTTATCATTCAAATGCATTGCTCCCCCACACAGCTTTGCATTTATGCATTTCGTTTTTGGGTTATTGCCTCTTTTACAAACATTTTCGCAAGAGTAGATTTAAAAAAAATGTCCAAGGAGGATTCCATGCAAGAGCTTACTCATTACATCAACGGTGTGCACGTCAAAGGCACATCCGGTCGTTTTGCAGACGTTTACAACCCAGCCACCGGCGAAGTTCAGGCCCGCCTACCGCTTGCGACCCCCGAAGAGGTCAATGAAGCGGTTGCGAAAGCCGCGATTGCGCAAGTGGAATGGGCAAAAGTGAACCCGCAACGCCGCGCCCGCGTTATGATGAAATTCGGCGCCCTGATCAATGAACACATGGAAGAACTGGCAGAGCTGGTGTCGCGCGAGCACGGCAAAACCATCCCAGACGCCAAAGGCGATGTACAACGTGGCTTGGAAGTTGTCGAAGTTTGCATGGGCGCGCCTGCGATGCTCAAAGGCGAATTCATGGACAGCGCTGGCCCTGGCATCGATTTGACCTCCATGCGTCAAGCTTTGGGTGTTGTGGCGGGTATCACGCCGTTCAACTTCCCCGCGATGATCCCACTTTGGAAAATGGCCCCTGCGATTGTCTGCGGCAACGCGATGATTTTAAAACCCTCCGAGCGCGCGCCTTCCACAGCTTTGCGTCTTGCTGAGTTGTTCTCTGAAGCAGGTCTGCCTGATGGCGTATTGCAAGTGGTCAACGGCGACAAAGAAGCCGTTGACTCCCTGCTCGACAACGACACGATCCAAGCTGTCGGCTTTGTTGGTTCCACGCCAATCGCGCAGTACATCTACGGGCGTGCAGCCACCAATGGCAAACGCGCGCAGTGTTTTGGCGGCGCGAAAAACCACATGATCATTATGCCTGATGCGGATATCGACAAAGCGGCTGACGCCCTTATAGGCGCTGGTTTTGGCGCGGCAGGCGAACGCTGCATGGCTATCTCGGTGGCTGTGCCTGTGGGCAAAGACACCGCAGACAAACTTGTCGCGAAATTGCTGCCAAAAATCGAAGCCTTGAAAGTCGGCCCATACACATCTGGCGACGACGTCGACTATGGCCCCGTCATCACGGCGGCCTCAAAAGAGCGCATCGTGGGCCTGATCGATTCTGGTGTCGCGCAAGGTGCCACTTTGTTGGCAGATGGCCGCGGCTTTTCATTGCAAGGCTACGAGAACGGCTACTACGTTGGCCCAACACTATTTGACGATGTGACACCAGACATGGACATCTACAAAGAAGAGATCTTTGGCCCAGTGCTGACACAAGTGCGCGCAGACAATTACGAAGAAGCGCTTAAACTGGTCATGGACAACCAATACGGCAACGGCACAGCGATCTACACGGCTGATGGCGACACAGCGCGTGATTTTGCGTCTCGCGTCAATGTGGGTATGGTGGGCATCAACTTCCCGATCCCAGTGCCTTTGTCTTACTTCTCGTTCGGCGGTTGGAAAAAATCGGCCTTTGGCGATTTGAACCAATACGGTCCTGACGCGTTCAAGTTCTACACCAAGACGAAAACGGTCACATCGCGTTGGTATTCAGGCATCAAAGACGGCGCTGCGTTGAACTTCCAAGCGCTCGATTAAAACCGACGTACCATACGACTTTTGGGGCAGCTTTTCAGTCGAAGGGCTGCCCCTTTTCAGTTATTTTGCAACGTTGTTTTAAAATTTGAGATTTCATTCAAACTTGGTGACCTTGTCACAGACAGCCACACACGCGCCATGCGATGGTTAATGAAACATTAGGGGAGTTCACCATGTTTTCTAAGAATGTCGGCAAGATTGACCGTATCATCCGCATCGTCGTAGGCGTGGCGCTTTTGGCTGGGTTCGTATTGAACGCAGACGCAAGCTATCGCTGGCTGTACCTCATCGGGATCGTACCTTTGGCCACGGGGTTGATGAACAGCTGTGCTTTGTATTCCCTCATCGGGATCAACACCTGCAATATCAAAAAATAACGGTGAACCCTGCTGCGTTACCCTGCCTCAGACAGGGTTTCCAAAGCACTGCGATCTGTCAATGTAACAGCGCCTCGGGCGGTGGTCACCCATCCGCGGCGCTGGAACTCTTGCAACTGACGCGAAATCACTTCGCGCGCAGTGCCAAGTTCTGCAGCCAGTTGCGCGTGCGTGGCTGACAATTTATGATCGGCTCCTGCCAGTTCCACAAGTTTATGCGCCAGACGAATATCGACTTTTTGAAAGGCGATTTCTTCGATCACATGAAACAGATCCGTGATCCTGCGCGAGTAAGTTGAGAATACGAAATTTCTGAACGATTTTGAGCCCGCCACAAGATCGTCAAACACAATACGCGGGATCGCGACCGCTTTGACATCGGTCTCGGCAATGCCTTCTGCGGCGTAGTTTTCATAGGCCAAAAGACAGGCCGTCGTTAGCACACAGCTTTCGCCCGCATGCACACGGTAGAGCACGATCTCGCGCCCGCCTTCGGTAACCTGCTGCACACGCACGACTCCTTCAAGCAACAGCAATAGGTTTTCAGGTGAATTGCCTGGACCAAACAGAACGGTCTTCTTGGGCATATTCACGATCTGCGATTTCGACACCAAGGTGTTGCGCAAGCTGTCCTCAAGTTGAGACAGCCCTGCAAATCTATCAATCCAGTCCATAATAGTCCTTGCCCTTGCGCATCACCAAAACGGCTTTGCTCATATCCCCAATGCTTAGAATGATGTGGCTTCGGTCACAATCTCTGACAACAGGTCTTCCACCATTTGCATCACGCCTTCGGGATAGTCACGATGACCAATTGTCACCTTGCCCGCTTGGTCGGCGACAAAAATGGAAAATGGGCAATGCACGATATTCATCGGGTCGGCTTCCATAACCTTGCGCGACACCACGGCGGAGCAGAACAAGAATATATCTGCGTTGTCGAACAGAACCACATCAGAGCCCACAACCTCTCGGGTGCGTTCCAGCATTTCGCCTGTGTGCGAGCGATAATCGATCACCAAGCCTTTGGATACGATGGCATCTTCAACGGCAAAGGTCGCGTCCTCGAACGTGCCATCGTAGTCATACAAAATCGCTTCACCGGCGCTTGCTTGCGTTGCGGAGTAAAGACTTAACGCGAGGGCTATCAGCTTATATTTCATGACAAAATCCTTTCTGATTTGATCATAGCATAAATTATACCCGCAAACGAACAAAGGCGGCATCACGCCGCCTTTGTTCAAAGATAGTTCAAAAACTTACTGCGACACGGATTTTAAATATTCAATCACAGAGACGATCTCACTGTCCTTTTTCAAGCCAGCGAAGCTCATCTTGGTTTTTTTGAATACAGATTTCGGCTTGGCCAAGAACTCGGACATCAAGGCCTCATCCCAGACACGGCCAGCATCCTTGGCCGCCAAAAGATCATTGGAATATTTAAAGCCATCCACATGGGCAACAGGTGCTCCAACCACGCCGTTCAACATCGGCCCGACCTTGTTTTTGGCCCCCTCACCCACTTGGTGACAAGCCTTACATTTTTTAAAGACCTTTTCCCCCGCAGCGACCAGATCGGCATCAAAGGCTGCAACAACCGCTGCCGCGGGCACTTCAACCACTGGAGCGGTTTCAAGCGCGGATTCTTGCGTATGCTCGACCATGGGTTCAGACATTTCTTCTTCTGGCGTTACATCCAACACAGCGGCGCGCATGGTGATCTCGACCGTGTCTTTGCAATTTTCATAACAAGCTGCCTCAGAGGTGAACTGCGAATATTCTGTCACCGCCCGATCGTCGATGACAAATCCATCTGCGTTTGGCATCTCGACCTCAAGAAAGTTTTCATTGGACAGCACGAAATCATCGTCGACCAAATCATTAGAATACAGAATATAGGCCACCATCGCATAGACATCGTCATCAGAAAGCGTCTGCGCGCCGCCGAAAGGCATAGAGCGGCGGATGTAGTCGTAAGTGGTTGACAGGTAAGGCCAATAGGACCCAATGGTTTTGAGCGGATCTTCGCGGTTCAAGGTGTTCATGCCGCCCGAAAGCTTGGGCCAATTGTCCACCCCTTCGGCAAATTCACCGTGACAGCTTGCACAGCCTTCGGAAAAAATTTCTTCGCCGTATTCAACAGACCCAGAGCCAACCGGCAACCCAGTTCCATCAGGCGAGATGTCTTTGTCCCAAGCCGCGATTTCCTCGGTCAATGCGGCACGTCCCAACCCGAGGCTTGCGGCCATAGCAGGGGCGCTAATACACGCAGTGCTGATCGCCGTTGCCAGAGCCAGTTTAAGATACTTCGACATTTTCAGCCTCCCCGTTTTCTTTGACCCACCATGTTTGAATACAGTTGTTGTGATACACAGAATTGAGCCCGCGCACCTCGCGCAATTGATCCTTGGTCGGCTGCACATAGCCCGTGTCGTCATGCGCACGGCTTTGCAGATACATTTCAGAGCCATCCCAATCGATATCCAAATAGAACCGCGTCAGCGCCATCGGTTGACCGGGGGCCGCCAAACGCGCTTTTTGCCAAGTCTTGCCGCCATCAATCGTCACATCCACGCCGGTGATTGCCCCGCGACCGGACCAAGCCAGTCCCGTGATCACCAAAGGCCCTTTGCCATGGGTGATCGGCGCTTGCGGACTGGGCGAGGTGACGACGGATTTCGCGTCCATCACCCATGTCCATTTGCGCGCGGTGCCGTCCTCTAACGTATCAGTATATTTCGATGTTTCTTCACGCGATTCAATGGCTTGATCCGTGATCTCAATGCGGCGCAGCCATTTGACCCACATATTGCCTTCCCAACCGGGGACAACCAAACGCACCGGATAGCCGTGCTCTTTGCGCAGGGCTTCGCCGTTGGCTTTGAAGGCGATCATCACATCATCCAGCGCTTTTTCCAGCGGAATAGAGCGCCCGTTGGACGAAGCATCTGCCCCCTCAACGTAAACCCATTTATCTTTGAAATCACCCGCAGCACTCAAGCCTGCCTCGTGAAGCAATGTACGCAAAGACACGCCGGAGTATTCCATATTGTGGATCATTCCGTGAGTGAACTGCGCGCCATTCAACTGCGCGCCCGCCCATTCCATACCGGTGTTCGCAGCGCATTCCAAAAAGAATGTTTTGTTGATACGCGGGAAGCGTTCAAGATCGGCGTAGGTGAACACCAGCGGCTTATCGACCAAACCGTGGATCATCAAACGATAGTCACTTTTGCTCAGCTCGATCGCACCCGAATGATGCCGCTCGAACGCGCAACCTTGTGGCGTGATCGTGCCATCCAGCGCATGAATCGGCGTGAAGTTGATCGATGAAATTGTGTCTGCCGTCAGCCATGCCACGTTGCGGCGGATGACATCGCTTTCAAATTCGATGGGCAATCCATAGGGTGTGGCGTCAACGCCATCGCCTGTGCCTGAAGCCCAATCTTGGACCTCGGTGATCAGCGGATCAGGGGCGCTTTGACCGCTGGCAGCACTGGCGGCAAGCCCTGCGCCAGTCGCCGCAGCCCCGCGCAAAAATGCACGCCGCGATGGGGCCGGAACCTGTTTCAATTCAATCCGTTTGTCAGTCATGGGGATGTCTCCCTTATGCATTCTTTCATTCAGCTATGTGAATGAAACTGAGGTTTGAAAACCGCCCTGCCAGATCGGCAAAGCGGTCAAAGGCTTTAGGCGCCGACGACTTTCACCGACGTATTTTCGGTCGGGCTGACGGTGCCAATCTTGCGAATGTGATCTTCGACCACGTTCCAAATTTCAGGGCCTTCTGTGCCCTCATTGACGGAGGCCCAGCCCGCGACAACATAGGATTTATAAGGATCAAGCTGCTCACCGGTTTTCAGCATAGTGATATCTGTAATCCGTGACCCTTGCGGTTTGGTTACATCAATACGGTAGCCAAGTCCGCCAAGACGCACCATATCGCCGCCCTGTTGGTAATAGGGGTCAGGGTTGAAGATATTGTCGGCCACGTCTTCCATAATGGTCTTGATAAACTCGCCAGTCATTTCAGTGCGGTAAGCGTTCGGGTAGCTCATAGAGGTGGCGTTAAAAATATCCTCGCGGGTGATTTGATCCCCCGGCATCAAGGATGGCCCCCAACGCACGCCTGGGCTCATGGCGATGTCTGCCTCGCGCTCTGACAAAAGCGCATCACAGATCAGATCATCCCATGTGCCGTTGAAATTGCCGCGACGGTACAAAACACCGTCAGTCTCACCAATCACTTCGGACATGGCGGTTTCATAAGGGGCGCGCTGCGCGTCGATCAGTTCAGTGACTGCTTTGTCAGGTTCTATTACGTCAGAGAAAATAGGGATCAATTTGTGACGAAAGCCCATCATCCGACCATCGCGCACATCCAAATCCACACGAGAGACAAATTTACCGTTGGACCCAGAGGCAACGATAATCGTCTCGCCCACCAAAACAGGTTCTGGCAAAGCGTCATGGGTGTGGCCTGACAAGACAACATCGATACCTTTGACCAGTCCAGCCATCTTTTTATCCACGTCAAAGCCGTTGTGCGATAGCAGAACAACCAGTTCAGCGCCCTGCCCGCGCACCTCGTCAACGACTTCTTGCATACGCTCTGTGCGGATACCGAAGGAGTATTCAGGGAACATCCAGCCGGGATTGGCGATTGGCATGTAAGGGAACGCCTGTCCGATGACAGCGATTTTTACGCCGCCACGGACGAAGAATTTGTAGGGCTCGAAATCCTCGGCAGGCTCGTCCCATTCCGCGTCATAGATATTGGCACCCAGAGCGGCAAACGGCAGGTCCTGCACAATGTCGCGTACGCGATCAGACCCCAGCGTGAATTCCCAGTGGAAGGTCATCGCATCAGGTTTCAGCGCATTCATCACGTTGACCATGTCTTGGCCTTCGGTGTGGTAACAGGTGTAAGACCCATGCCACGTATCGCCACCATCCAGCAAAAGCGCATCGGGGCGCGCGGCGCGGATCGAATTGATCACGGTAGAGACACGATCCAAACCGCCAACTTTGCCGTAAGTCTGACCCAAAGCCGCAAAATCATCAGAGGTCAGCGCGTAGTGAGACGCAGATCCGTCATCGATACCGTAAAGCTTGCGAAAATCCGCGCCGGTGACATGCGGCACTTGGCCTTTGTTGTCGCCCACACCGATATTGATGCTGGGTTCGCGGAAATGGATTGGCTTGAGCTGGGCATGGATGTCCGTCACATGGATGAGGGACACATTGCCAAAGGTGTCAAAGTCCAACAGCTGATCTTGAGTCAAAAGCTGTTGCGCCGCCAAACGCGACCAATCGCCAAAGCCTGACGCACCGACCACAGCAGAGGCTGCCATAGACACCTGAAGAAAATCACGACGATTGATCATACTGGACTCCCGTCATCGCATGGGTCGCAAGGCAACATCTCATGCGCAAACTTGAATATATAAAGAGAAATAAGACCCCGCTCAGACAAATCTGGCGGGGTCTTTCATGATTTAGTTGCGCACTGACGGTCCTTCGACCGACAAGCCATTGCCGCGAGAGGCGACATAAAGCTCAAGTGCGATAAACTCAGGCGAACCAGGGTTAAAGGTCTCAGCACGGGTGTCGCGAATACAGCCTTTAAAACGTGAATGCGAGCCGTTGAGCTTAGTGTTTTTCAAACGGTATGTTGGAAAACCGTTGATCTGACCTTGAGACAAATGGTCGGCGCGAATCATAGTGCCGTAGTTGTCTTCGTGACAATTGGCACATGACAATTCAAGCTGCCCAAAACGCGTGTAGTATATCTCTTTGCCCTGCTCCCATGTGGATTGCGCAGGCCCATCGATCGCAACATTGATCGGTGTACCGCGCGCAACCACCGCAAGCATCGCCTCAAAGTTCAACATTTTAGTGCTGTCGTATTTCTCCGGCTCTGCACCCATCTGCGTTGTCAAACAATCGTTGATCTGCATCTGAATGGTGCGCACTTCGCCTGCGTCTTCGTTCCATTTCGGATATGTGGCGCGCACTGTGGACAGGCTCTCTGGTCCATTGTGACAATCAGAACAGGCTTTGCCATCTGAGCCCATGGTGGTTTCAAACTGAAAAAGACCTTCCTCAGCCCCAAGCATACCTGGATTGTCAAAATCATCAAGTTGCATGGCTTGCGTGCCATCTGAGCGAAAGCGCCAGCCAGATAGAATTTCGTCTAGGCTATCTGACAAATGTGCCGGCGCTGCGGTTTTGGTCACCAACTCCAGATCGCCATTGACGATCAATTCAGCGTCTTCATCTGCAAGCACAGGTGCCGCAAATACCAAAGCCGAAAGCGCCGCCGTGCCAAGCACCCTGCTAAGCAATTTCGTTTTCATGCGTGTGTCCTCCCTAAGCACTTGGTTTTGGTTTATGCGATTGCGACAGCTTTTGTTTCTTCATAAACATCGCCGTCGTCGTCATACCAAGTGAATTTAAATTCGCCTGCTTCGGGAACCAAAGCGTCGAATTCGAAATATGGATTGGTCGAAATGGCCGCTTCCATTTTAACGTCGATCACAGATTGGCCGTTAAAATCACAGGTAAAGCGGTTGATGATCGAACGCGGGATGATGTTGCCATCACTGTCTTTGCGTTGACCAGATTCCATTATGTGAGAGATGAGCGTTTTGATCGTGATTGTCTCGCCAGCTGCTGCCGACTTGGGGACTTTCACGCGGGGTTTTACACCTGATGCCATTGATAGGGTCTCCTAAGATTAGTCGGTTGAGTTAGCCGCCGCAGCCGCCGATGGTCACTTTGACAGTGCTCGATGCTTTCACAAAGGAGCCGTCTGCCATTTTGGCAATCGCAACAACATCTTGCGTACCCGCAAGACGCATCCGCGTAGAGGCAGATTGCGATCCAGCCAAAGGACCAAAGTTAAAGGTCGCCACGCCAGGCGTCGGGTTGCCAGTCGCCAAAACCAAAATGGAAACAGCTCCAGGCGCATCAACAGACACAGGGACTGTGTTGCCGTTTTCAGCGATCTCAGGCGCGGTCAAAGTGATGCCACCGGCACCAATGTCTGCACCACCTGTAAAAGCGGCAATCGCATCATCAGCAGCGGCAACAGCGCGCAAAGGCAACAAAGAAGCAGCCGTCGCCCCAAGCCCAAGCGCAAGCGCGTCACGTCGTGTGAGATTCATAGTGTTCTCCTCAAAAATTCTAGCCAGCTGAAAGCGATTACTCGTCTTTCAGCGTCATTAGGTAGGCGACCACGTCCTCAATCTGCTGCGCGCTCAAAAGCGGTGGCAGATCCCCTTTTGCCGCTTTGCCAGTGTAGGCATCGCCCGGACGAATGTAGCCGTTTGTTTTGTAAAAGGCGGGCATGATTGTGCCCTCAAAGGTCATCTTGGCGTTGGCCACGATGCCCCTGACTTCAGCTTCTTCCCAGCGCGATCCAACACCATCAAGCATGGGGCCAATTTCGCCATGGAAAGAGATATCATCATATGCGTCAGCTGCGTGACAAGCCACGCAATTGCCGAGACTTTTGGATGTCAAAATTTCGCGGCCTCTATCAGCGTTGCCAGCAACACCAGACAAAGATTCTGCGATTGCGCCATCAGCGTAGGCAACGTCATTTGGCGCCACCTCTGCGATTGCGGCACCAGCCGTTAGGCCAAGTACGACGAGTGTCGTTACGATGCGTTTCATGTCTCCTCCCTAGAAAGACTTGTGTATTGTCAGATACCGTAGACCAGCATTTTGCTTTGGCGCAAGAACAAATTCAAAAAATAGAATTTTAATATTTGTCGAGCAATCAAATTATAAAACTGGCAAAGAGCGGTATCTTATTAGAATCATTGAGCGTCAAGGCGTAGTGTACCTGCCTTTTGCTGCCTCGCCACACGTTCCGCATGGTATTTTTGAAATGGCACATCAGTCTCGTAGCCCTGCTCCAAAACCCAAGCCATCATATTATAAGTTGTCATACGCCCAAAAGCGCCGGGCACAGTGGAGACAGCTGCCTCCGGCGCGCTGAGCCCCTCGCCCACTTCTTGGGGAAAGAAAAAGGTCGTGGGCGTAAACAAGGCGCGCCATTTTTGAACCATGTCCTTTTCAGGCAAGACCTCACCGTCAAAGTCCGTGACCTCGACATCGCCAAACATATTGATCTGTACGACGAAAAAATTGTCCTCGATCATTTGAGTCACTTCCGGATCGGGAAACACCTCTTCGTGCATCTTGGTGCAATAAATACAGCCGCGCTGCTCGACCATCACCATCAAGCGCTTGCCCTCAGCCGTGGCTTCTTCCAAATCTTCGCGCAAATCTTTAAACGTTTCGCGCTGCCATGGGGCTTTGTGTAACCCGTCGTCACCCAACACAGCCGAAAAGGCTGGGGTCAAGGTGCAGGCCAAGCTCAGAATGACAGTTCCAAAGGTGCGGCGTGACAGATGAAACATTTTCATAGACTCCCAGATGATCCGATTTTGGTGAAGGCAGGAAAGGTTTCCAGCATCCAAGCCGCGATCAGATTGACAGAATTTGTAAGAATAAGAATGGCGAAGACAATCAAAAATACCCCCATGAGTTTTTCAACTTTAGGCAAATGACGCCGGAATGTGGCGGCGAATTTCAAAAACGGCTTGATAAACACAGCCGCCACGACGAATGGCAGGGTCATGCCAATGCCGAAGACCAGCATCATGATCAGGCCTTTGACCGCCGTCTCTTCAACCGATGCGGTAAAGACGACAGCCGTCAAAACACCGCCCACGCAAGGCGTCCAGCCAGCGGCAAAGGCCAGCCCGACAACATAAGATCCAAAGATGCTCATGTTCGAGGTGTCGCCGGCCTCCATTTGAAATTGGCGGTTTAAGATTCCAATGCGGATGACGCCTAAGAAGTGCAGCCCCATGACAAACACGATGACACTGGCGAGGATGCGAAACAGGTCTTGTTGGCCGCGAAACACCTGCGAAAAGGAAAACGCTGCGGCCCCAAGGGCGACAAAAACCGTGATAATGCCGAACGAAAACATGATGGACGACACAATGGCACGCCTGCGCACGCCCGCAGCCAATTGGCCGTCCTCAGAGATTTCCCCCATTGAAGTGCCCGCCATGTAAGACAGGTAAAACGGTACGATGGGCAGAATGCAGGGTGAGAAAAATACAATCAGCCCCCCTAGAAAAGCGGAGATCACCGTCACATCTAACATATAGGTCCTCCTTCGGCCTCACCTGCGCGAGGTATCATGCGCGGTGAAAACCTTGTGTTATTCACATATTCAAATTATGTTGTTTGTTATACTGACGTCAACAAACATTCTCTTAAATCAAACCCAATGGTCCCGACATGCTTATGCAAACGCGTCGTTTCTTTTTAGCCTGTTTTTTAAGCATTCCGCTTGCGATACCCTTTAGCGCAACTATAGCAGATCAGGCTCGTTCCGTCGATGCCCACACAAATAACGGCACTCAGTTGATCATGGTGGAACAAGCTGGATGTGCCTATTGCGCGCGCTGGAATGCAGAGATTTCTGACATCTACCCCAAAACACCCGAAGGCAAGTTTGCGCCGCTGCGCCGCATGGATCTACACGACGAGCCTCTGGAAAACATCACGTTCAAAGGGGCACTGGCCATAACCCCAACGTTTGTTTTGGTCACGGACGGTCATGAGCAAGCGCGGATTGAAGGCTACGGTGGCGACGAGATGTTTTGGGCGATGCTGACAGTTATATTGCAAAACCACAGTGAATTTAAATCTCAAGTAACTGAATAAATACAGAAATAAAAAACGGGAGGCCACTGACATGAAACGGATACTAACAGCACTTGCCCTATTGGCAGCGACGACAACTTCAAGCTTTGCCCAAGACGATGACGCCTTTGTCACCTTCAAAGTGCTCAAACCCGAAGTGGCGCGCGTGGCGGCCGTGGCCGCGATGGAAAGCTGTCGCGAGCAAGGCTATCAGGTCGGCGTTATGGTTGTTGACCGCTTTGGAATTCCACAAGTGTATGTGCGCGACCGCTTTGCCGGTTTGCACGTGTTCGAGACCGCGCGGCGCAAAGCTTGGACAGCGGTGTCTTTTCGCACGTCAACACTTGACCTCGCCACCATCACCGCCCCTGGCGAGATGATGGCTGGCATTCGAGAGCTTTCAGAGCCACTGGCGCTTGGTGGCGGACTTATGATCGAAGCGGCGGGTTCTATTGTCGCGGGGATTGGTGTATCAGGGGCACCAGGGCCGGATATTGACGAACGCTGTGCTCAAGATGGGATTGACGCGATATTGGATGATATAGCGTTCTAACAATGAGGGACTTTGGCGATGGCGTCTTCTTTGCCAGTGTTTTCGGATGATCTATCTGACACGGAACTCGACAAAATGATGTCGAGCGCCTGTGAAGCATCAAACTTGCTCAAAGCGCTGTCTCACGAAGGGCGCCTGATGATTTTATGCCACCTCGTCACTGGGGAAAAATCCGTAACTGAGCTCGAAGATCTTTTGTCAGCGCGCCAAGCCGCGGTAAGTCAACAATTGTCCCGTTTGCGCCTTGAGGGTCTTGTGACCCCGCGGCGCGAGGGCAAAGCGATTTATTATTCCTTGACCGATGACCGCCCCAAACGCATCCTTGAAGTTATCTACGACCTATTTTGTGTCGCAGATGACGGTGCGGAAAAGCGCGGCGACTAGCCCCGGCCTCTCCCACCGATAGGGAGGACATATGCTTGATATCTTAAGCCCGGGCGCATTTGCGGCCCTGATTGGCTGTGCCGGTGGCATTGGCCTTGGTTTGGCTGCGCGCCTTGGACGGTTTTGCTCGATGGGTGCGATTGAGGACGCTTTGTACCAAGGCTCATACATCCGCGCGCGCCAATGGGGCGTGGCGATAGGCGTGGCTATCATCGGCGTCTTCACCTTGATCGGGCTATTTGACTTCGATCCAACACAGTCTCATTTCTTAGCCTTGCAATGGTCCCCTGCTGCATCGGTTCTGGGCGGGTTGATGTTCGGCTACGGCATGGCACTGGCAGGTAACTGCGGCTTTGGCGCTTTGGCGCGTCTCGGTGGTGGCGATCTGCGCAACTTTGTCATCGTTATCGTCATGGGGCTTTTCAGCTATATGACGCTGAACGGGCCGTTGGCAGAACTGCGCGTCGCCTTATTCCCGCCTGAGCCTGCGCAAAATCCTGCTGGCATCGCGCATTGGCTTAACGGATACAGACTTCCCTTGGTGCCAGTGGGATTAAGTATCGGCCTTGCAATCCTCACCTTGGCGCTCAGTTCAAAGTCTTTTCTATCTGAGCGCAAAGCCATTTTGTGGGGTAGCGTCGTCGGATTGGTAATCATCTCTGGCTGGGCAGGCACAGCTTGGCTTTCAAATCTCACCTTTGAGGCAGAGGGGATCGTGTCCCATTCGTTTGCTGCGCCGATCGGTGACGCAATGTTTTTTCTGATGATGTCTTCTGCCACCTCGCCGAACTTTGGAATTGGATCGGTCGCAGGCGTGCTTATTGGCGCGGCCGCTGGATCACTTATAAAAGGCCACTTCAAATGGGAAGCCTGCGACGATCCAAGAGAATTGAAACGCCAAATTGGCGGAGCCGCATTGATGGGCATCGGCGCGGTGTTGGCCTTTGGCTGCACCATCGGACAGGGCATTTCGGCCATGTCTGTGCTCGCATTTTCAGCGCCTATCACCATGGCCGCCATCATCGCTGGCGCCGCATTGGGTCTGCGCCAGCTTATTTACGGCTTTTCTCCCGTCAAATGATCAACGACGTATAAGCACCTGAAGGTCGGCAACATTTGTTCCTGTCGCACCGATTTTTAACAAATCATTTGCCGCCTCAAGACCGTGATAGCTGTCGTTGCGCGCCAAGACATCGTTAAGATCCACACCCGCAGCTTTAAGTCGCTCAAGCGTTGATCCATCCACCAGTCCGCCCGCAGCATCCGTTGGCCCATCACGACCATCGGTGCCTCCAGATAAAAACACATAGTCCACAAGTCCACGCTCGGCTGCAAGCTTTGCCACACGCAAAGACAGTTCTTGGTTGCGTCCACCAAGTCCTCTGCCAGCAAGTTTCACAGTGGTCTCACCACCAAACAGAAAAATGCCAGGTTCAATAGCGCAGTCCAAAATAACTTTTGCTGCGACATCTACATCCCCCTCTAGCGGCATCGGAAACACGTGAACGCCGTGCCCTAAGCCACCACCGGCCGCGCGCGCCATGGCTGCAACAGACCGGCTGTTTGATCCAATCAAAATAGTATCGCTGTCAGGCAAAGGCCCAAGATCAGGTTCAGGTTTCAGCAAATGAGTCCGCACAGACTCGGGTAAGCGATTCCAAATTTGCAAAGTCTTCAACGCGGCGACAGCATCTGCGCGCCTGCCGATCGGCGACACTGACGGACCAGAAGCAATGGCACGCAAATCGTCATCCACAACATCAGATAAAACCAAAGTTGTGACAAATGACGGGCCAGCCGCTCGCAAAAAACCACCGCCTTTAAGGCGCGACAATTGCTGGCGAATGAGATTCATCATGACAATGTCAGCCCCAGATGCGAGCAAAAGAGAATTCACTGCAGCCTTGTCTTCTAAGCTGACACCCATCACAGGCGCGGGCAACAAGGCAGAACCTCCGCCAGAAATCAACGCAATAACATCCCCTTGCGCCATGCTTAACACACCTTCAACCCGCTGGGCTGCGCGCGCTCCTTCTACGTCTGGAACCGGATGCCCTGCCCCCCGTACTTCAGCGCCCTCGAGTGGTTTGGCGTTCTCATAGTTTGTCACGACCAGAACAGTTTCCGCTTTGACTTGCCGCATCGCAGCCTGCGCCATGGCCCGTGCGGCCTTTCCGACAGCTATAATCGTTGGGCGGGTAAATGTGCGACCTTTCAAAGCTTCTTCAACGGCGCTGGCCGGGTCAGCTTCGCCAACCCCTGCCATAAACACGTCATAAGCACGTTCGCGCATTTCGGAAAAATTCAAAGAGGCGGTCGGAGCGTTCATATCTATTTGCATACCTTAATTATCTCATGTGAATGACCTAGCGTCCAGCAGCTTGCAATGCAACGTTCAACAGGCCATTTTAAACCCATGACAGATTGTATGAATGCACCACATCCCTACGAACTTGCACAGTTTTTAACCAATGCTTGGTCTGCTTTGGCGCCGCAAATCGTTGGAGACAAGCGTAAGGCCCAAGTCGCCACGCTGTCCACCGTCGGGCAAGGCGGCGCGCCTGCAGCACGTAGTGTTATCTTGCGTGCAGCCGATAGGTCGCGTGCTTGTGTCGATATATTTACTGATGCTGCAACGCCCAAATGTGCTGAAATTGCCAATGATCCTCGGGCCGCACTGACACTTTGGCGCGCAGACCTGCAACTGCAACTGCGTTTGTCAGGCACGATTGAAATCGATGAAGGCGCTGAGGCCAAAGCTGCTTGGTCCGCATTGCCCGATCATGCCTTGCCCAATTATGGCGTAACCCCGCCCCCTGGGTCAAATATTGCAACGGCGGCATCCTACACCCGCACGCCTGTTGAAGCCCGTTTCGCAATCCTGCGATTGACTTTGTTTGATATGGATGTGGTGTCCTTATCTGACCCCATTCACACCCGCGCATTTTATGAACGTCGTGATGCGTGGCGTGGCGTATGGCGCGCGCCGTAGATTGCCCAATAACGTCAGGCTCACCTTATAACTGCAAGCTTGGGACGCATTTAGAACTGGGTAAAAATTACAACTTGGTTGAAGAACTGCGCCCACTGAGACGTTTCCATATATCCCGCGCCATATGGCGCGGGTGGTCTGATAGCGTTCGGCGCGTTTATCGGCAAGCGTAGACATAGCGACCTCCTGCGATTGAGGTCTCGGTGTACTCGACGCTGAGGTCACGGGCGATGGCATCAAAATCAATGTAATATGTAAGGTTCTCGGGGATATCGCCGTAAAGTCCTTCATCAACAAGCTGCTCAGCCAGCTCTTTCAGGCTTTCGACGGCGTAGATGCCCATCTATCTTCGACACGTCAGACCAAATCAAGGAAAAGCACGACCTGCGATCGCAACGCCCGCTTGCCCACAATACTTTGGCCAGAGTGGCGCGCGGCATGAAGCGCTACGTTTTGGACGCTAAATCACCGTTTATCGTCGGAGTTGGGGGCGAATGGAGCAAAATCCAGAGCGATCCACCCTGAAACCTCTGCAAACTATCACTGCAAAGGCAGACAGCTCTATTTGCGCCCCACTTCTCGCCACCATGCGCAACAGTCAAAAACCGTGGCAGGGAATTAACGAACCCACACACACAATTACAGTCGGTGGCGCAGGCCTAACTTTGATCTCACCAAGCATCACGCGCTTTAACGGTGGCGCGACAGGTCAAGACCTCCGCGACCCAATGGCAACAATCACCGCAAACAGCTTTATCAAAAGACCAGGGGGCGCAGCACCACTTGGGATCATTGCCCCAGCCTTGGCAACTTACTATGGGCACACAGATGGGCGCAGCATTCGCAACGCGGATTTAGCCGAACCACTTAGGACCGTGACCGCTGAAAACCGACACGCACTTATTGCCCCATCCCTAATGTCGATGAAGGGCACAGCGCGCCGATCCTGCGCCATTGACGCCCCCACACCCAACGGTTTTGGCAGGCGGCGGCCACAGCGCACTTACTTATCGCGCCCGTTCTCACCTATGCGCAGCACGGTGGCGCAAACCGCGACATACGCACCCCACATCACACGATTTGTGCAAACAGCAAAGATCAGAACTCTTTAATCGCGCCAACCCTCATTCAAACCGGTTATGGCGAACGCAAAGGGCAAGCCCCACGCGCGCTAGACATGGGCGCACCTCTTGGCACGGTTGTCGCAGGCGGCATCAAGCACGCAGCCGCAGCTGCATTCCTTGCACAGCAGAACGGAGGCCCGAACATGGACGCAAACGCGGGTCGAGATCTACGCCCGCGTGTCAGGGGCCAAGCAAGTGCGCGAAGGTGACGGGCTTGCGTCGCAAGAAAACCGCTGCCGCGAAAGGTGACGAACATACTGAACCGTGTGATCTATGCGGGATACGTCGAACACGAGCCATGGGGCATCAGTCGCCGCAAAGGGCATCATGAGGCTCTGATTTCGCTGGCGACATTTGAAGCCATTCAGAAACGGCGCAACAAAAAAGGCATCGCGCCAAAGCGTGCCGACATCAACGAAGACTTCCCCCTGCGTGGCTCTGTCGTCTGTGCCTGTTGTGAAAACGTGATGACCGCCTATTGGGCACGCAGTGCCACTGGCAAACGTTATCCGTACTTTAATTGCCAAATCCGTGACTGTTTGGAATACCGCAAAGGCATTCGCGCAGAAAAGATCGATACAGGATTTGAGGAAATTCTGCGTTCGATGACGCCAAGCAAGCAATTGCTCGATATTGCCATGTCGATGTTGAAAGACGCATGGGACCAACGCCGCGATCAAGCGACGCAGGCGAAGTCTGCGATCAAACGCCAAATCAAAGGCTTAGATAAACAACAGGATACGCTGCTTGAGCGTTTGGTGGAGACCTCAAATCCAAAAGTGTCCGCTGCGTTTGAGACCAAGATTGCAAAGATGGAAGAACAGAAGCTGTTGCTGACCGATAAATTGTCCCACGACACTCACCCTAAGAGCAACCTCGGAGAAATTATCGAACTATTGCGGGAATTCCTGTCAAACCCTTGGAATATATACGAAAGAGGTTCACTCGCCATGCGCAAAACCATCCTAAAAACGGCCTTCGCAGCGCCCTTGGCATACGACCGAAAAAACGGATATCGAACTCCGCAACCGTCTGTAATATTTGAGTTTTTTGGGAAAATCACATCAAAATGTGAAATGGTGCGGTCGAGAAGACTCGAACTTCCACGGGTGTTACCCCACAGCGACCTCAACGCTGCGCGTCTACCAATTCCGCCACGACCGCACAGTCTTGACTTGGTGAGGCGTATCTAACGAAGGTGCGAATGGATGGAAAGGGCAAAAATGATCTTTATTGGAAAAAAGTGACAGCGCTATGAAGCTGTCAAATTTCGCTGTATTTTTTGCAAGCCACTCAACGAGAATTCCCTAAGGATTATGCGGGGGCTTTGTCGAAAATCGCTTTGAAATGACGTAAAATTGACGCCAAGGCGCCTGACCGGCACAACAGAATTGCCCCCATCACGACAGCGGACAGGGCCAGCCCGCGCATCGGAGCGTTTACGAAAAACGCATTGGAGAATGTGCGCCCCGGCAGAAAATTCAAAACCGAAGGAATGCCCAAACCAAAGGTTGATAGGTTGCGCAAGGCGCGGCTGTGGGCATGGATGTTGCGCTTGACGGCCCAGTAAATCGCCAAGGCCATGGTGATGAGGCTCATGATCGACAAAAGATGCAAAGGGCTGAAGCGACCAAACATGCCGATGCCTGAAATCCAAAACGACGACACGGCCGTGACCCCCATAGATGTGAACCAAACATAGCCGAATTTCTTATGCCAGCCATCACGACGCACACGCCACAATACGGGCGGGATCAAGGCCAGAGAAATCAGCGCTGCAGAAATATGGATTTGAACGGCGAGGGACGCGGTGAAGAAAGGCGTAAGAGTGACCATGGCTGTGCTCCGAGTGAGGTTTACGATCCGACAAGTTGTTGAACTTGCCGTTTTCGATCTGATGTGATTTTGATAAATCCTGTTTGGCCGAAGACGTTGGGCCATGCGACAGCGCTTGCGTAAAAGGACCCAATACTCCGTGAAACGAACGACTTTTCATTTGGCGATGCGTGAAACGCAACAAGCTATGTGGTCCAGCAGGACACAAACCGTGCTCTTGTCCGTCGCGATTATCCTTGGGCTTGCGGGCCCCTTTGGCACCGACGAGGTGATGCGGCTGTTGCCGCGCATCTTTTATTGGGGCGTAGTGTGTGAAGTGACCTTTGCCAGTGGCAGTTTTATATCTCTGCTTGGCAACCGGCTGAAATCTTATGTGCGCGGGCCCGAAATGATCTTCGCAGCTGGCGTGGGACTTGTGATTGGCGTGATCATCGGTGCCGAGGTATTCGCATTCAACTGGGCTATTTTTGGCATTTCGCCGACGCAAGCGGGTTATACCCTGCCCCTTTTGCTCAATATCATTGTGGTCTCTGTGATCATTCGCGTCGCGATATTCATGGCGAAGCACTCCAAATCCGGTTCTATGACAACACATGACGGTGATGCGATACCTGACTGTAAAGCAACAGTTGAACCGCCTTTGGTGGGTCGCCTGCCTTACGAGAAACGCGGCGCGTTAATTTCGTTGTCGGTGAACGATCATTATGTAGATGTCACCACCACCAAAGGGACAGGAATGTTGCTCATGCGGTTGGCAGATTCAATCCGCGAGGCTGGTGACGGGTTTCAGGTGCACAGGTCACATTGGGTGGCCCGCGATCACATCGCCTGTGTAAAACGTGACGGCGCAAAAGCTGTGATCAGAACCTCAGATGGGCGTGACATTCCGGTATCGCGCACCTATCTGTCCGTGCTCAAGGAGGCAGGTTTTTTACCCTGAAACACTATGGCTGAATGGCAATGCTAGAAGCATTGAACGATTACCACATGGCACGGCCCACAATTGAGGCACGCGCGGATGCAATTGAGCTAAGTGAAGCTGGTGGAGCACCTTATATCCGCTGTATCAAAGGCGTGAATGCATTTATTAAACTGGGTGTTTCACAGTTGTATCGGTGTGGCCCGCTGCGCGCTGCGTTTTTGGGAACTAAAATTTTCGGGTTTGCCTGCCAGAAAAAAACACCGGCAGGCAACTATTTTCCATCTCTCGCCCTTAACTTATTGTGCGATAGAGAACGCAGGCAGTGCTGTTCCAGAGGCCGGAACCACAGCAGAGGGAGCGGCAACGGCACCACCATTCAACGACGTGGACGCTTTGAATAAAAGACCAATGCGCTCGGTTTGCCCCGGTGCAAAAACGGCAGTCGCCCCACTTGCTAACGCGTTCAGGCTGTCGGCATACCATGCCTGTGCCAAATCAGGTCGGCGTGCTGCGCCAACACCTTGGCTCAGATGGTGCCCTAAAAGTTCGCCGTAGGGACGCTCTCCCAAAGCCACCAGCAAAAGTGCCGAGGCCAAAGCCACCTCCATGTTGTCAGTGCGGTAACCGACGGCCTGCGCCTGATTGTAAGAAGAGATCAAAAGTTCTTGCTCAAATGGGGAAAGCTGGCCCGTCACAGGGTAACCAAGGTAAACTTGGTATGAAGACACAGCATTGCGCGTTTTTTGGCCAAGTTGCCCGTCTACTCTGCCGGCTGGAAAACCAAAATTCTGCCAGCTAGAAAATCACCGCCATTGGCCCAAACGGGTGCAGTTGTCCCAATAAATAGCGACGCAGCAAGCGCTGCAGATATAATATATTTGCACGACATAATCGTTTTCCTCGCATAATTAAGTCTTAATAAGTCTTAGATTCTAAATTACAGAAGAGACTGCCACATATTATTTAAGACTCCCCCCAAAAAAAATGTCGGCCACATATTCAACGCAACTAAACTTTGCAAAACTTTAATAAAGCCGCATTTGCCCTCAAACTCTCTTCTTTGTCCCGCGCAGTCGGAGTAGAACACCAACACCCCTTCGAAGGGCACTTTGATCGCACGTAGTAAGAGGAAAACAACATGGTGGAATGGCGCTATTCGCAGGGTTTGACCGATTACGACACGGCGCTGATCACAATGGAAGCGCGCGCGGATGCGATCGCTAAAGGCGAGGCCGACGAACTGATCTGGTTGGTTGAACACCCGCCATTGTATACTGCCGGCACCTCAGCCAAGATCGAGGACCTCGTGCAGCCGGATCGTTTCCCTGTTTATAACACGCGACGCGGCGGGCAATATACCTATCATGGCCCAGGTCAACGCGTTGCCTATGCCATGCTCGATTTGAACAAGCGCGGGCGCGATGTACGCAAATTCGTCCACAACATGGAAACTTGGGTGATCGCCGCTTTGGCCGAATTCAACGTCAAAGGCGAAATTCGCGAGGGGCGTGTTGGCGTATGGGTCGAACGGAATGACAAACCCCTCACCATCACAGGCAAGCCCGCCGAGGACAAAATTGCTGCCATAGGTTTGCGCATTCGCAAATGGGTGTCCTTTCATGGCTTGTCGATCAATGTTGAACCGGATCTGTCACATTTCGATGGTATCGTGCCTTGCGGCATCACCGAATATGGAGTGAC
This sequence comes from Pacificibacter sp. AS14, assembly GCF_038899935.1. NCBI lineage: Bacteria > Pseudomonadati > Pseudomonadota > Alphaproteobacteria > Rhodobacterales > Roseobacteraceae > Pacificibacter > Pacificibacter sp. AS14. The sequence goes on along the minus strand of NZ_JBBMQI010000010.1, from coordinate 71,773 downwards.
CTCTTTGGTCGATCTGGGCCTGCCTGTGACGATGGATGATGTAGACAACGCTTTGCGCAGCGCCTTTGACGATGTGTTTGAAACGCCCTAACTGTCGTTTCAAAACCCAATCACAGTCTAATTTACAGGGCCCAATTCGCAAGGCCCAATTCGCAAGGCGCTAAAATGCACTCAGCCCACACCGCCCCAACATCTCCCCCGACCTCGCGCCTGACAGGAATCGGCCTGCGTCTGCTGTCCACCTTTTTGATGGCTTCAATGTTGGCGGTGATACATCGTGTGGGGCATGAGGTCTCGCTGGGACAATTGATTTTTTGGCGCTCATTCATGGCGCTGTTGCCGATTTTGGCCTATATGACCCTGCGCGGACAGTTTCCTTCGGCGCTCAAAACAAAACATCCCAAAGCTCACGTCATACGCAGCTTGTTTGGCGCGCTTTCGATGGCGTTGTCTTTCTTGTCCTTGATTTACCTCTCCGTTTCACAAGCACAAGCCTTGGCCTATCTAGCGCCGACGCTGTCCTTGCCTGTGGCCGCAATTGTGCTGCGTGAACGCCTCACACCCTTGATCATATTTGCCACAGCTTTGGGCTTTGCGGGCACGTTGATGATGCTTTGGGCGGCGCTGTCCCTGCCCGGCTCTGCGGCTTGGGTCGGCGTGGCTGCGGGATTGGGCTATGCTGTGACCATGTCATTTGTGCGCATTCACATCAAAACGATGACCAAAACAGAAAAGCCAGCCACCATTTCGTTTTACTTCGCCATCACCTGCACCTTGGTGGGATTGGCGAGCCTTCCGTTTGGGTGGACCGAAGTGTCAAGCACCACCTTGGGCTTGTTGTGTTTTGCGGGCCTTTTGGGCGGCTGCGGGCATATCGCTTCAAGCGAAGCCGTGTCGCGCGCGCCTGTCAGTGTGCTGGCCCCGTTTGATTACACAGGGCTTATCTGGGGCTTGCTCTTTGATGTGCTGATCTTTGGCGTCATCTTTACGCCTTTAACCCTGATCGGCGCAGGTGCGATTGTTGCGGCGGCGCTTTTGGTCACCTTTGGCAAGACCGCGCCCGCCTCGCAGGTGCCATCGCAGACGCCTATCAAATCAAATGGGTCATGATCCGCATTTACACAGCACATCGCAGACGCGTATAAGACCAAAATCCCCTGCGACAATCGCGAGCTCGTATCTTGGAATACAAACGCTATTGTCCATGCAACCTGAAACGACTCACGTTGGAGATTCCGATGACTAAGATGTTCGCACTCACTGCTGCTGCCCTTTTGGCGGCAACATCTGCCTATGCAGGCGATGCCGTCAAAGGCGAAAAAGATATGAAAAAATGCAAAGCCTGTCACACCGTCTCAAATGGCGATGAGGTGATCTTTAAGGGCGGCAAAACGGGCCCGAACCTTTACGGCGTGATCGGCCGCACTGCTGGCACCGAAGAAAATTTCTCAAAATACGGTGACGATTTGGTTGCAGTTGGCGCGGCGGGTCTGGTTTGGACCGAAGAGCTTTTGGTTGAATACGTCAAGGACCCGAAAGCATTCTTGAGCGCGCAGCTTGATACGTCAGCAAAATCCAAAATGTCGTTCAAACTCAAAGACGCTTCAAATGTTGCTGCATATTTGGCCTCTGTTGGCCCCGTTGTAGAAGAAATGCCAGCACAAGACGCGGCCCCTGCCCAGTAAGGCATACCTCTATATCGATTTCAAACGCTGCCCTTTGGGGTGGCGTTTTTTTATGCTCGCATCGATTCCCCTAAGCCAACTAAGGCTGCCCCAACCAATCAAAAAGCGGCACAACAGGTTGTGCCAAAGGCTTGCATTTAAAGCCGCGCCCATCAGAACAGTCTTGGAAAACCAGCGAACTGGCGGTCCTTAGAAAAATTCAAGCCAGATGAGACACTTTTTCACGGCATGGGGCGCGTTGACACATTGCCCAAGCGATATATTGCCTTTAAGACGATATGCAATTCTGTGTGGCGACTCTGTTTTTGTTGCTGCGCGGGCTAACGCATAGCTTAAGCAAAAATCGGGAGGACCGCATGGCAGACGCAGCCATTCACGGCCACGAACATGAAGACAACCGCGACTTCTTTACGCGCTGGTTCATGTCAACGAACCACAAGGATATCGGCATCCTTTATCTCTTCACCGCTGCGGTGGTGGGCTTTATCTCTGTCGCCCTAACAGTTTACATGCGCCTAGAGCTCATGGAACCGGGCGTGCAGTTCATGTGTCTCGATGAGGCCGGCAACGCAGCCGCGCGCCTGATCTCAGGCTTTGGCGGCGACGAATGTGCGCCAAACGGCCACCTTTGGAACGTTATGATCACCTACCACGGTGTTTTGATGATGTTCTTTGTGGTTATTCCAGCGCTCTTTGGCGGTTTCGGTAACTACTTTATGCCGCTGCAAATCGGCGCACCAGACATGGCTTTCCCACGCCTTAACAACTTGTCCTACTGGATGTACGTTTGTGGTGTGGCTTTGGGCATCGCGTCCTTGTTTGCACCTGGCGGCAACGGCCAGTCAGGCTCAGGCATCGGTTGGGTTCTTTACCCGCCACTGTCCACGTCTGAAGCAGGCTATTCAACAGATCTCGCGATCTTTGCGGTTCACGTTTCTGGTGCGTCATCCATCCTTGGCGCGATCAACATGATCACGACATTCATGAACATGCGCACACCGGGCATGACCCTTTTCAAAGTTCCACTGTTTGCTTGGTCGATCTTTGTGACCTCTTGGTTGATCCTTTTGTCTTTGCCAGTTTTGGCGGGCGCGATCACCATGTTGCTGACAGACCGCAACTTTGGCACATCCTTCTTCCAACCTGGCGGCGGCGGCGATCCGATTTTGTACCAACACATCCTGTGGTTCTTCGGACACCCGGAAGTATACATCATCATCCTGCCTGGCTTTGGGATTATCTCCCACATCATCGCGACCTTCTCACGCAAACCCGTGTTCGGCTACCTGCCGATGGTTTGGGCTTTGATCGCGATTGGTGGTCTTGGCTTTGTTGTGTGGGCGCACCACATGTACACTGTCGGCATGTCGCTGAGCCAACAGACATACTTCATGATGGCAACGATGGTTATCGCCGTGCCAACAGGGGTGAAAATCTTCTCTTGGATCGCCACTATGTGGGGCGGGTCGATCGAATTCAAAGCCCCTATGGTTTGGGCTTTTGGTTTCCTCTTCCTCTTCACCCTCGGCGGCGTGACAGGCATCATCTTGTCCCAAGCGGGTGTGGACCGTGCGTACCATGACACCTACTACGTTGTGGCACACTTCCACTACGTTATGTCCTTGGGTGCGGTCTTCTCGATCTTTGCCGGCATCTACTTTTACTTCGGTAAAATGTCTGGCCGTCACTACCCTGAATGGGCAGCACATGTTCACTTCTGGATGATGTTTATCGGCGCGAACTTGACCTTCTTCCCACAACACTTCTTGGGTCGCCAAGGCATGCCACGTCGCTACATCGACTACCCAGAAGCCTTCTCACTTTGGAACAAAGTCTCCTCTTACGGTGCATTCTTGTCCTTCGCGTCATTCATCTTCTTTATCGGTATCGTGATCTACTCTCTCAAATATGGGAAACGCGTCACCGAGAACAACTACTGGAATGAATACGCGGATACACTCGAATGGACCCTACCGTGCCCACCACCAGAGCACACATTCGAGACCCTGCCAAAGCAAGAAGACTGGGACAAGGGCCACGCGCACTAATCCCTCTTTGATCTAAACAAAGGCCCCGCAGATTTGCGGGGCCTTTTGTATTTGTAGGTCACTGATGTAGGCTAAGGTTGAATGCTACTCGTGATCCGTCTCGCAAGCGCCGTGGTCCCCAAGGCTGCTCAAGACGTAACATTCACCTGCTGTCCCCTGCCCGTCGCAGCCCGTCGATATCCGCGTCAGCTCTTGGTCCAGCCGTTGCAATCGCGCGATCTTGTCTTGCACCAATTGCCGTTGCGCACGTGCCAATGCACCCGCCTCTGCGCAAGACCTGTCTGGCTCTGTTCACGCAACGACGCTATCGGCAATATCGCCGTGATGATCGCAGCAATCGCGGTTTGGGTCATGCAGACCGCATGGCCAGATTTGATCGTCGCACTTTTGATGGCATCGTTGTTTTTATCCTCAGCATGGCAAATTCTGCGCCAATCTGTTCAAGAATTGCGCCAAACAGCTATGCACAGGCATCGCTAAACCATCACGAGGCCCAACACCGTTGTGGGGCTTTTCATCCGTGGTTAAATCGATACAACATAAGAAACAAAGGGACGCCGGACACAGTTATGCTCACACCATTTGGCACCGATATTTGGATCGCAAAAGGGCCAATTCTGTCGACGGCAGGGTTTAAATACCCGACACGCTGCGCCATTATCCGGCTCAGTGACGGAAACTTAATGGTCTGGTCACCGGTCACTTTGACCCCAGACCTCAAAGACGCCGTTGATGCCCTTGGTCCTGTCAAAGCCATTGTTGCACCGAATTCCTTTCATCATCTGTTTTTCCAAGACTGGGCCCTCGCCTACCCGACAGCCAAATGCTTTGCTGCCCCGCGCCTTGAAAAAAAACGGGAGGACATCACTTTCGATGCAACCTTGACCGATGCCCCAGATGTGATCTGGACCGGTGAGCTGGCGCAAGTGATCCTGCGCGGGAACCTGTTGACCGATGAGGTGGTGTTTTTTCACAAAGCCAGTGGCACCGTGTTGTTCACTGATATTTTGCAGCAGTTCGATAAAGGCTGGTTCACGGGATGGCGCGCCATCATCGCGCGATTGGACTTGATGGAAGGCACCGAACCACAAGTGCCGCGCAAATTCCGCGTGGCGTTTTACGGCCGCACAGCAGCACGCGCCAGTTTAAAAACCATTCTCGGCTGGCCCGCACAACAGGTTTTGATGGCCCATGGCCGCCCCGTCACGCAAGATGCCACGGGCTTTCTCAAGCGCGCCTTTGCTTGGCTCAACGCCTAAGGCCATAGAAAGGACCTGCACAGCATGCCTCCAGCACTCATCCCAGAATTTGCGGTAACCGATTGGCGCGCCTCCAAAGCGTTCTATTGTGACTTGCTTGGGTTTGCCGTCGAATATGAGCGCCCCTCGGAAGGCTTTGCCATGTTGGCCCTCGCCGAAGCACGCCTTATGATCGACCAGATTGGGACAGGCCGCACTTTCGATGATGGACACCTGCCACATGCCTATCCCTTTGGGCGAGGCCTCAATGTGCAATTAGAAGTCCCGTCTGTCAGCCCCATATTAAAGCGTCTCACGCACGCAGGTACGGGCCTCTATTTGCCGCTTGAAGACAAATGGTATCGCAAAGATGATATGGAAGTCGGCAACCGCCAATTCGTCGTTGCTGATCCAGATGGGTATCTCTTACGCCTTTTTGAAGATTTGGGATCTCGATAAAAGGCTGCGGCATTCCGTCATTTGGCGCCAAGACGACACTCGGCTATTCTAGAGCAACCCCATAAGGCCCTGCTATGCCCTATCGATGGACCCCCGATCACACGCGTCTTGACGCGCCCAAGCCCCACACAGGGGACGCGCCGCTGGTAAAGCTCGACATTTGGCCTCATCGTTCCATGCCAAACTCAGGGTTCAAAGCCGCTATCTGGTTGATGTTTTTGGCCGGTTGTTTGCCTGTGCTGGCGTTTATAGGCACAGCGGCGTTTTGGGTGCTTTTGGCTGGCCTGCTTATTACTTTGGCAGCCCTATGGACAGCCTTGCGCCTGTCGGACCGTGAATATCTGCGCGAAGAACTGTTGATCTGGCATGACAAAGTGATCTTGACCCATTGGACCACAAAGAACTTGCGCAAAGAGTGGCAAGCCAATCCCTATTGGATCAAGCTGCACCTGCGCGCAGAGGGCGGTCCTGTCGAGCAGTATTTGACCCTATACAGCAGCGCCACGGACAATGGGCGCGCCGTCGAATTGGCCGCGTTTTTGTCCCCTGAAGAACGCCAAACGCTGCACAAAGATTTGGCCTTTGTCTTAGGCCAACTCAAACCTCGTTAGCACAAAACTTGGCTTAGTGATCGCTTATGCTGCCGCCGACTGTTCTGAATTCATCATCGCCATTTCAGCCAGCTCATTGGTCGTCAAATGATCAAACATTTGGCGCGGCAGACCTTCCAAGTGTTGTGCGGCGTCAATGTTTTGTTTGGCCAGATAGGCCGTCTCGGCAGCATGGCGGGTATCAAGGAAATTTGAAGTCACACCTGTCGTCATAGAATCCTCCCAAATCGAAAGCAGGGCCAAAACAAGCGCCCCAATCCAGCTGAGAGTGGCCGAGACCTCTTAACAAAACGCAAATATCGAAAAACTGCCCCTTAAAGGGGGCAAACGCAAAAGACCGCCGATGATGCGCGGCGGTCTTTTTAAACTGTCATTGATTTACACAAAACGCGCACAAATGCGCATCCTGAGCGCATTAAGCCAATTTTTCTTTCACGCGAGGGCCAACAGCACCAAAGTCAATCTGGCCCGTGTACTTGCTTTTCAAAGCGCCCATCACTTTGCCCATATCGCGGATCGACTCGGCACCGGAGGCGGAAATCGCATCATCGATGGCTTTTGAAACCTCATCGTCACCCAATTGGCGTGGCAAGAAATCACCGATCACGATGATCTCAGCGCGTTCTTTTTCGGCCATTTCGACACGTCCACCTTCGTCAAAAGCACGGGCGCTTTCTTTGCGCTGTTTGACCATTTTCTCAAGAATTCCAAGGACATCTGCATCAGATACCCCTGCATCATTGCCTTCGCCGCGCAGCGCAATATCGCGATCTTTGATCGCAGCGCTAATCAACCGCAATGTTGACAGGCGTGCTGCGTCTTTTTCTTTCATAGCCGTCTTTAAAGCCGTGCTAAGTCGCGTTCTCATATCCATTGGTGTCTCATCCCCTGAGCCATTGCAAGTCCTCACCCTACCCAAAAAATCGGCATTTAACAACATCTTAACTTTCAGCGTAAGTTATTGAAAAGTATAGATAACAGAAACTTTGCGCAAAATCGCAACACGCGCTTGACGCCCCCCGTCGCTTTCCTTAGTTTCCCGACAATTTTGGGCCTTTTAAGGGGAGTCGTGCCATGACCACCGTACACTCAACTGCGAAACCGACAGCATGCTTGGCGCTTGCGGACGGCACTATTTTCTACGGCAAAGGGTTTGGGGCCACGGGCACCACCACTGCCGAGTTGTGCTTCAACACAGCCATGACTGGCTATCAAGAGATTATGACAGACCCGTCCTATGCGGGGCAAGTCGTGACCTTTACGTTTCCGCATATCGGCAACACCGGTGTGAACGCCGAAGATGACGAAACAGCCGATCCAGTCGCGGCTGGCATGGTGGTCAAATGGGATCCCACAGATCCATCGAATTGGCGTACGGAAAACGAGCTAAGCCCATGGTTATCTGCGCGTGGACGTATCGGCATGGGGGGCATCGACACCCGCCGCCTGACCCGCGCGATCCGCCAACAAGGTGCCCCGCATGTCGCGATGTCCCATGATCCCGAAGGCAACTTTGACATCGCAGCCTTGGTACAAATGGCACGTAATTTCAAAGGGCTCGAGGGCACAGATTTGGCCAAAGACGTCACCTGCACACAATCCTATGTCTGGGACGAAATGCGGTGGGCTTGGCCTGACGGCTTCCCCAAACGCGAGATCAAAGGCTTTAAAGTCGTTGCCATCGATTTTGGCGCCAAACGCAACATCCTGCGTTGCCTCGCCTCTGCGGGCTGCGATGTCACGGTTTTGCCAGCGTCAGCCTCGGCAGAAGAAGTGCTCGCGCACGCACCAGACGGCGTTTTCTTGTCCAATGGCCCAGGTGACCCCGCAGCAACCGGTGAATATGCCGTGCCGATGATCAAAGGCGTTTTGGCCGCAGACCTGCCTGTGTTTGGCATCTGTCTTGGTCACCAAATGCTTGCTTTGGCACTTGGGGCAAAAACCATCAAGATGAACCACGGTCACCACGGCGCCAACCACCCTGTGAAAGACAAAGACACTGGCAAGGTTGAAATCACTTCGATGAACCATGGTTTTGCTGTGGATGCCCAATCTTTGCCTGCAGGTGTGGTTGAAACCCATGTGTCTTTGTTTGACGGGTCCAACTGTGGGATCAAGGTTTCTGGGAAACCTGTGTTTTCAGTGCAATACCACCCAGAGGCCTCTCCAGGTCCAATGGACAGCTACTACCTGTTCGAGCGCTTCGCTGAGGCGATGAAAATCCGCGCGACAGCCTAAATGGTTGATGTTTTTTCGACAAAGCCGGCTCCTTGGGGCGGCTTTGTCATAAAACGCGCTAAAATTGCCAGCGTCTCTCGCGACTTGGGAAACATATCCTCGCCAAATTTGATTAATAATTAACGGCCCATTAACCATCTCGCGCCATTCTGCCAAAGGGGCAAGATCCTTTGCTCGGACTGGGATCTTTTGTGGACATGGCGCAGCTTCGGCACGGTACATTTAAAACTTCCGCTTTGGAGCATCCGCATTCCCAAAGTGCTGAGCTCTCAAATGATGCGCGCCACCAGCCTTTATTATCCGCGCGCGCAGACGAAACAGCAACAGTCTGCCCCCCGAACAAAACGCCAATCGGACAGATGCTTGTCGATATCGGCGCGCTAACCCCGCAAGATTTGGTGCGCGCCACAGCGATGCGCCAACGTCATGACGCACGAATCGGCGATATTTTGTTGGCACATGGCATGGTCGATGAAGCGATTTTGTACAGCGCCTTGGCCAAGCAATACGGCGCAGAAGTTGCGAATTTTGACACCCATGTCGCAGATGTGCGCCTGATTGACGCCTTTGGGGCCGATGAGTGCCTGCGCAAAGGGCTTTTGCCTTGGCGTCGCGCGGGCTCAACTGTGCTGATCGCGTCTTGCCGCCCAGAACAGTTTGAAGAGATGCGCGCCCGTCTGACGGCGTTGTTTGGGCCTGTGCGCATGGCGGTCGTATCAGAAACGGCAATGCATGAGGCCTTGTTGCAATCTCGTCAGCGCAGGCTGGCAAAGGCCGCGGAAACACGTGTTGCAGCACATGAAAGTTGTCGCGAGCTCGATATTGCCCGCCTCACACGCGTGATGTCGGCCATCGGGTTCGCTGCTATTGCCGCAACAATCGCCTTTCCACATGCAATGTTTTTAGCGTTGGTGTGTTGGGCTATTTTGGTGCTTGTCATTACGTCTGTCTTAAAACTCGCAGCGGCTTTCGCACAGGCGCGTGTGTCGCAAAAGCGCCAATCCACCTTTAGCACGGGTCGACGTACAAAAAAGTTACCCACCGTTTCAGTGATGGTGCCGCTGTTTCATGAGCGCGAAATTGCAGGTCGATTGGTCAAACGGCTGTCCAAGCTGACCTATCCGCGTGAGCTTTTGGACATTTGCCTTGTGGTTGAGGAAGACGACACCATCACACAAGAGGCCGTTTCTCGCACTGAATTACCCCGTTGGATGCGGATGATTGTTGTACCCCGAGGTGGGGTCAAGACCAAACCACGGGCGTTGAATTTCGCACTCGACTTTTGCCGTGGGTCAATCATCGGAATTTACGATGCAGAAGATGCGCCTGAGCCGGACCAAATCCATAAGGTGGCGCATCATTTCGCGCAAGCTGCCCCTGATGTGGCTTGCGTGCAAGGCATTTTGGATTTCTATAATTCACGTACAAATTGGCTCGCGCGCTGTTTTACGGTGGAATACGCCTCTTGGTTTCGCATCATTTTGCCAGGGTATGAACGCCTTGGGCTGGTCGTGCCTTTGGGCGGCACAACGTTGTTTTTCCGCCGCGAAGCTATTGAAAAGCTTGGTGGTTGGGATGCACACAATGTGACTGAAGATGCCGATTTAGGCATTCGATTGGCCCGCCATGGCTATCGCACCGAACTTATTCGCACCGTCACCGATGAAGAGGCAAATTGCCGGCTGTGGCCATGGGTCAAACAGCGATCGCGCTGGCTTAAGGGCTATGCGATGACTTGGGCGATGCATATGCGCAATCCGCGCAAGCTTTTGGCGGATTTGGGGTGGTGGAAATTCTTTGGCGTACAGGTTCTGTTTTTCGGGGCTTTGTCCAATTTCGTACTGGCCCCGCTGCTGTGGTCATTTTGGTCGATGCCCCTCGGCCTGCACCATCCGTTACAAGACGTCGTCCCCAATGAGACATTTTGGGCATTGGGCACTTTGTTTTTGATGTCAGAAGTGATCACCGTCGCAATCGGCATGTTGGCCACATCGACCCCCAAGCATAAAGGCCTTTGGAAATGGGTGCCGACGCTGCATTTCTATTACCCGTTGGGCACGCTTGCCGCCATCAAAGGGTTGTGGGAAGTGCTCACGCGTCCATATTACTGGGACAAGACCGCACATGGTTTGCATGACATGATTGCAGGTCAAGAGGAGTTGGAGTTGGAGTTGGACTATACGAGGCCAGCCCCCGAACAAAAGTCGATGGGCATTATTCCAGAATCCTCACATTCTACGCAGGGTATAGACCGCGTGCGCCTCATCAGCGGACCATTGGGTTTTTCTGGTCTTGTCGTGAAGCAAAGCTCGAAGGACATGCCAATTACACCACCAGTGCAAAGTGCTATGCCTTTGATTTTGGGGCCAGGCACACGGGTTGCGACAGGGAATATACCCTATAAACTAGAGCAAGCCAATCGTATCGATTTACCAATTTTGAAACGTGCGTCGGGGTTTTCAGAGGCGCATGCAGATTTCACATTCGCGCCTGTGGCAGCACCACGAAAGCGACGCCTGACTTTTGGACTGGACTTGGCCTATGATGCAAAAGACATCGTGCCGGTTTCTGTGAAAGACGATGCCGACTTTGCAGGTTCGGCTATTGATATGTCACGCATGCGTCCAGCCCCAAAACGACCTGACATCGCCTTGTCGAAGCAAGAAGATCAGATCACTGGCGGTCCGAATAACATGCCAAAATTACTTCAAAATCCTGCGCAACCTATTGCCGACAACGCCCAAATGGATCCTGAATTGGCACATACGGCCGTGTTTTCCAACAGTCCTGATTGGCTGCCCATCTCGCCACGCCAAAAACATCGCCGCTTAAAAAGCATTGTAAGCGGCCTAAACCCTAACCGTAAATAGAGGGCTTAACGCTCTGTTTCTGCGTCAATTTTAAGGCGTGTCACAAAGGCTTTGGAAATATGATTACTGAGTGCCGCGTGTGCGGCATTGCCATCGCCAGCTTCAATAGCAGACACAATTTCATCGTGTTCATCGATGGCTTCGGCCCCGCGACCTTCGACGGCCAAAGATGTTGTCGCCAAAAGCGCCATCGAGCGATGCACCAAATCCAGTTGCTTCACCAAATACCGGTTGTGTGACGCCAAATGAATTTGCTTGTGAAACCGCCTGTTCGCCTTTGACAACGCATCGGGGTCATCGACCAAGGCTCGGTCTTCATCGACCATATCACGCAGCACACGGATTTCTTCGGGTGTGGCATGACGCGCAGCCAATCGTGCGGCCAAACCTTCAAGTTCAGTGCGCACCACATAAAGATCCGCCATTTGGTTGTGATCCAAGGACGCAACAATCAAAGACCGCCCATCGCGGGTCAGCATAGATTGGGTTTCCAACCGCTGCAGCGCCTCACGAATGGGCGTGCGCGAGACACCAAAGCGTTCTGCAAGCTCACTTTCGACGAGGCGATCACCGGGGCGATAAATGCCAATATCGATCGCCTCCAAGATCAAACTATAGGCGTCTTTTTGTCCGGCGGTCTGTCCAGACAATTGGCCTGAAGCGTGATCTTTACGTGCGTCTTTCATCAGCTTCCCTCTTACCGTGCGAGGCTGTACCATAAACAGGCCCTTTGTGCGGGTTCAAGCTTTAACAGACCATCAGGGGCTTGTTTGATCCAAAGCGCGGCCCTAACAAGGTGACATGGTGCAAAAACAATTCTCTCATGTGCGTACGTGGATCTTTGATCTCGACAACACGCTTTATCCGCCTGCAACCTCTTTGTTTCCGCAAATTGAGATCAAGATGACGTCGTATATGATGAACACGCTTGGCGTCTCACACGCTGAAGCGAGCGCTCTGCGCACCACCTATTGGCGTGAGCATGGCACCACACTGGCGGGACTGATGAAGCTGCACGGCGTACAGCCCTATCCCTACTTGGAAGATGTGCACGACATCGACTTCACGGTGCTCGCCCCTGCCCCTGAGCTGCGCAAAGCGATTGAGACACTCCCGGGACGAAAGATCATCTTCACAAACGGCACAGCGCCTTATGCAGGCGATGTGCTAGAAGCACGTGGGCTGTCTGGTTTATTCGATGCCACCTACGGCGTAGAGCACGCAAACTTTGAGCCAAAGCCCAAGGCTGACGCCTATGCGCGTATCATTGAGCAAGACGGACTTGATCCAACCAAAGCCGCGATGTTTGAAGATGACCCACGTAACCTAGAAGTGCCGCACGCCTTGGGGATGAAAACCGTACACGTCGCCCCCCAAGATGAGATCACGGATCGTGACTACATTCACCACCATACGGATGATCTGACTGGTTTTTTAGTTAGAGTTCAATAAAGGGTGATCATATAGCATGCAGGGTAAGCTTGGCAGCCTTTTTGCGTACTAGATATCTGTAAAGGCGGGGGACGGCGCTTAAGAGAAAACGCGCATCTCAGAGCACGATTGATCCATCCCACAAATTGTAATGTCTGAACCCTAATTTCTAAGCTCCAGACATTACTTTAGACATATCAGATCTGTAAACTTGAGCTTCACAGACTATGATGGCTTAGGGTTATTCACCATCCCAAGCCGTGCTGGTTGCAGCTTCCATGAGACGCTGGCGATTTTCATCACTGGCTGGCGGCTCGGACTCCCCAAAGATTGCCGCAATCCAGTGGCCGTCAGTTGGGTTCGGGAACAAAATGTACTCGCTGCCGTATTTGTCTTTATCTTCTTCCATCGCAGCGATGCGGCCAGAAACGTCACCTTTTATATAATACTTTCTACGAAAGTCGTTCAGGCTGTCCCCTAGGAAGGCAACCACATCGTAGTCCTGTAGGATTTCATCTTGGCGTGTTTCTTTATTTGACGTATCGGTCAAAACGGTCAGATTTGCGTCATCAGACAAGGGAAAGCCCATCGCAAGGATGTTTTCTTTGGCAAACTGCCATGTTGGCTCACCTTGGTTACGCGATGTGACGTAGAAAATTTCCACACCGTTGGCCGCAGCAAAATCCAAGAATTCTTTCGAACCCGGTGTTGGCACCATACCATTCGTCGGAATCCAGCTATCCCAAAGCGGATCGTTGAAAAACTCTTCATCGTCTTGAATCAGGCGTCCCCAGTACTCAAGCGGATGCACAAGCGTATCGTCGAGATCCGATACAATTGCGAGAGGCTTATCGCCCTCTTTTTGGTTTTCAAGCGCTGCTTCTAAATGCATTTTCGCAATGTTGAAGCCTTGATGATATAAAGCGCGATACTCTGCGGCTGTCTGCTTCCAAGCAACGGCATATCCAAGTGAGTTGTGTTGCGGCAGCTCCTGCGCAAATGCACTGGTGGCCAAAAGCGCGACTGCGGCGATAGTTCCGCAAAGTTGATATCTAGACATGATCTTCTCCTAAGGGGCAAAAGGGGCAAAAATTCAGTACTCACGCATCCGCCATGAGCCTTGAACGTAACGAGCGCAAAACAATCAGATCAATTGAGCCTAAAATTCGCTTAGGTTTGAAATAAATTCATGATGACACAGCGCGCTACACCGCGATTGAGACAGCTTGCCGCTTGGACAGTCCCAACGTGGTCGTCTATAGCTCACTCCCACAGCTAGCCGCACATATTCAAGACGTGAGACCCCATCATGCCCGCACAGATCAAAGCCGCCGCCACATCCCGCCAAAAGGTTGACGTTCTGATCTCAGGCGGCGGCATCGCAGGCATGATTGCGGCGGCTGCGTTTGGCGCTGCTGGATTTAAGACTTTGATGGTTGACCCCACGCCCCCCGTGACTGTGGCCGATGAGGCTTCTAGCGATTTGCGGTCCACGGCCTTTCTGCGCCCAGCCCGCGATCTGTTCAAAAAGATCGGTATTTGGGACGCGCTTGCGCCACACGCGACGCCCCTTGAAGGGCTGCGCATTGTCGACACGGTGGATTGCGCAGACGGGCCAGTGCTGCGCAATGAGCGTCAATTTGAAGGGCGCGAAACTGCCGACGAGCCCTTCGGGTGGAATTTTCTAAACTGGCACATGCGGCGCGAATTGATGCGTATTTTGCCAAGCATCCCCCAAACCGAAGTGCGCTATGGGGTTGGGTTTAAATCCATGCTGACCCGCACGGGATCTGCCATTGTCACTTTGACGGATGGCACGGATGGCCATGTGATCGAGGCGAAACTGGTTATAGCCGCAGATGGGCGCGAGTCTGCTGTGCGCGCAGCCGCCGGGATCGGCGTGTCCACCACGCGTTACGGGCAAAAATCGCTGGCCTTTACAGCCCTCCACGACCTGCCCCACGGCAATCTGTCGACTGAAATTTACCGCGACGGCGGCCCCTTCACCATGGTGCCCCTGGCGGATATCGACGGCAGGCCAGCTTCCGCTATCGTTTGGATGAACAAAGGCCCCAAAGCCATGGCGCTTTTGAACATGGACATTGCAGCCTTTAACGCAGAGATGACAGATCGGTCTGCGGGGCTTTATGGCAATTTAGAGCTTGCCTCGCAGCGCGGGGTCTTTCCCATCATCACCCAAGTGGCGGATCGCTTGTCCGCGCAGCGTGTGGCGATCATCGCAGAGGCTGCGCATGTGCTGCCCCCCATCGGTGCGCAGGGCTTGAACACATCGCTGAATGATTTGGCCGAGCTTTTGACGCTTTGCGAGACCAATGGCAGCGATATAGGTGGTGCCGCGATGCTTGACGCCTACGCACGCACTCGACACCGCGACATCACAGCGCGCGCGCGCATCGTGGATCTGTTCAATCGTGTGGTCCAATCAGAGGACAGTCTTTTACAGTCAGTGCGATTGCTAGGCCTTAAAGCCGTTCACGACATCAAACCTGTGCGAATGGGTGTCATGCGCGCAGGCCTAGGGCCGCTTTAGATCAAGCGCCCTATCGAGCCACACGCATAGAATGCAAAAAACCAAGCGTATCCACACAAAGCGGCCCCAGTTTGCACAAAAGCCACGCTTTATCCATGACATGCTGCAGGATCAGTGTACGCCTAGACAGATTAACACTTTTTGCCTTACGTTAACCTTTAGACGCGTGGTGCTGCGCAAAATGGTCTCGTTAGAAGACCTGTACCCCACAGATAAGCGTCGCTTGAGGCAGCGGGCACAAACGCCCTACAACATACGGGGCGCGCAGAATACATGCCAACCGAAACACTAATTGTAATGGGCTCGTCCATTGTCAATAATCCGATAGGTCCGGTTTATGACAATTGTGGTAACGCAAACGACTATGTCATTGTGCAGGGCGGCGAACAAATTTTTGCCCCTGATGCCATCGTCGTTTTCACCGTCGATGATATATCAAACCGCGGCGAATTCTCGTCCAACAGTCAAATCTCTAGCATTGAGGTTTACGCCTCTGCAACAGACTATGTGAACGGCAATACGCAATATACCTATGAATTAGCGCAGACCAATGGTCCGCCGTCATGGAGCCATGGTCACGGCTGGGGTTGGGGAAACAACAGCAACGACAGCGGCCAATTGGTCAGCGGTACTGTGCGCGCCATGGGCGACACATATATCAACGTCGAGGCAAATGGGCTTGTGTCCAACGAACCCGGTGCGCCGGACTTGGATCAACTGTTCCTTGCCCCAGGCGTTGACCTGACAAATGCTGGCCATGATATCATCATGCAAGAGACCGACGTGGATTATAACCGCGACGGTCACATCACCGGTGATGAACATGGCAATGATAGATATTCTATCGACAACAACATCTTTGCAGAAGAAGCCATCGCAGCTGCCGTGTGTCTGACTCGCGGCACCCTGATCGACACAGCTGATGGCCCCAAATACATCGAGGCTTTGAAAAAAGGCGACCTGATCAACACGCTCGACAACGGGCCACAAGCCATTCGCTGGATTGGCTCGCGCAACATGCCGGCGCAAGACGAGATGGCGCCAGTGCTGATCAAAGCCGGTGCCATGGGCAATGTGCGCGATCTCAAAGTATCGCAAAATCACCGAATGTTGGTGCGCGGGCCCCAAGCACAGATCTTGTTCGGCGAACGCGATGTCTTGGTCGCCGCTAAACATCTGCTCAACGACGACAAAATCCGCATCGTGAGCGGCGGTACTGTGGATTATTTCCACATGCTGTTTGACGCGCACCAGATCATTTTCGCCGAAAGCTGCCCAACCGAAAGCCTATTTCCGGGCCAAGAGGCGCTCGACACTGTGTCCGTTGAAGCGCGCACAGAGATTTTGACGATTTTTCCTGAGCTAGGCGGCGACACAAACACGGCACAACTGTCACGTTACGAGCTGAAATCATGGGAAGCCGAAGTCCTCAAACGCGCTGTATAACGCATATTACTGACACCAGCGGGCGGGCATAGGCCTTGCCCCCCGCCCTGCTCTATCTTAGAACGCGGATGAACCTGATTTACCGGAGCCCGCGTCATGCTTGACACCATTCAATACACAAGTCCGAAACCCAAAGTGATTGCGGGCGCGAAACACGACTGGGAACTGGTCATCGGTCTTGAAATTCACGCGCAGGTGCAAAGCAACGCCAAGCTGTTCTCTGGCGCCTCCACCCAGTTCGGCAACGAGCCAAATTCCAACGTGGCTTTTGTTGACAGCGCTATGCCGGGCATGCTGCCTGTGATCAACGAATACTGCGTGGAACAAGCTGTGCGCACGGGCCTTGGCCTGAAAGCCAAGATCAATCTATTTTCAGCATTTGATCGCAAGAACTACTTCTACCCCGATTTACCCCAAGGCTATCAGATTTCGCAGCTCTACCATCCCATCGTGGGCGAAGGCGAAGTCTTGGTCGATATGGAACCCGGTGTGGCACGTAAAGTGCGCATCGAGCGGATTCACTTGGAACAAGACGCAGGCAAATCCATTCACGACATGGACCCAACGATGTCTTTCGTTGACCTGAACCGCACCGGTGTGGCGTTGATGGAAATCGTGTCCTTCCCTGACATTCGTGGCCCCGAAGAAGCGGCTGCTTATGTTTTGAAACTGCGCCAAATTCTGCGTTACTTGGGCACTTGCGACGGCAACATGCAAAACGGATCTATGCGTGCGGATGTGAACGTCTCTGTGTGCCGTGTGGGCCAATACGAGAAATTCGCAGAAACCGGCGATTTCAGCCATCTCGGTACGCGTTGCGAGCTGAAAAACATGAACTCCACCCGTTTCATCCAAATGGCCATCGACGTAGAAGCACGTCGTCAAATCGCCATCATCGAAGACGGCGGCGAGATCAAGCAAGAGACGCGCCTGTATGACGCAGACAAGAACGAGACCCGTTCGATGCGCTCTAAAGAAGAAGCACATGATTACCGATACTTCCCCGATCCTGATCTGTTGCCTTTGGAAATCGAACAGGCTTGGGTCGATGATATCAAAGCCAGCTTGCCTGAATTGCCAGACGAGAAAAAAGCCCGCTTTGTCACGGCCTTTGGCCTGTCAGAATATGACGCATCCGTTTTGACTGCTGACACCGCCAACGCCGCGTATTTCGAACGCGTGGCCGAAAGCACAGACGGCAAGTTGGCCGCCAACTGGGTGATCAACGAATTGTTTGGGCGTTTGAAAAAAGACGACAAAGACATCGTCGACAGCCCTGTGTCAGCCGAACAACTCGGCGGCGTGGTCAAATTGATCAAATCCGGCGACATCTCTGGCAAGATCGCCAAGGACCTGTTCGAAATCGTCTACGTTGAGGGCGGCGACCCCGCGCAGATCGTGGAAGACCGCGGCATGAAACAGGTCACAGACATGGGCGCGATTGAAGCGGCTGTGGACGAAGTGATCGCAGCCAATCCAGCGCAGGTCGAAAAAGCCAAGCAGAACCCCAAACTTGTTGGGTTCTTTGTCGGCCAAGTGATGAAAGCTTCAGGTGGCAAAGCCAACCCTGCAGCCGTGAACGAACTGGTTGTGAAAAAGCTTGGCCTTTAACCGGCGCTAAGCTTTAAAACCATGAGAATTGAAAAACGGGGCGCTCATTTGAGGCCCCGTTTTTTTGACATTTAATAGAAATTTGCAATCATTAGCAAAAACGCAAACCTTTTCATGCGATATACGGTCAATTAAGGTTTAAAAAAGCAAGCCAAGAACGGAGCCAACCATGTCAGCCTATGAGTACCGCGTTATCCCCGCCCCACGCCGAGGCGAAAAAGCCAAGGGAATCAAAACCCCAGAGGCACGTATGGCACAGGCCATGGAAACCCGCCTGAACGCTTTTGGTGAAGAAGGCTGGGAATATGTGCGCTCTGACGTTGTGCCTATGGAAGAACGTGCGGGGCTGACGTCAAAATCAGTAAGCTATCACACCGTGTTGGTTTTTCGCCGCGAAGCCGATTTCGGGATGTTCACCGAAGAGACCAAAGGCTTTGGCACCTTCGCCCAAGATGACGCCGACGCGCTGGCCGCCGCCGAAGAGGCCGAAGCCTTGGTTGACAAAGCCGCAGCACAGGCCGCAGTCGAGGCCGCAAGCAACGACAGCGACGATCAAGACGACGCACAGCGCGCCTAGACCGTTTCAGACATCCAAATCGAGTGCCAGCGCATGAATGCGCGGCACGACATCCCCAAGCGCCTTATGCACAGCGCGGTGACGCGCCACACGCGACAGCCCGTCAAAGACGTTTGAACGGATTACAACGTTGAAATGTGTCTCACTATCACCACCCGGATTGCCCGAATGTCCGGAATGTGAAGCACTGTCATCGACCACTTCCAGACGTGTTGGCGAAAAAGCGGCGTTCAATCGTGATTTCATGTCATCTGAGATCGACATTTAGGCTTTCTCCTCTTTCCAAATTCTCCATATCGTCTATGGTCTTTTGCCTGAGTCTAGAAGGTTAAACCACATGCAAAAAGACGATCCCTTTGGTTTCGATATGTCCGCAGCGAAGGACAAACAAAAGCGTCGCGGCGGGCGCCGCGGCATGTCAGGTGCGTTCGAGACCTCGAAAAGAGAGTGCGAACACGATGGGTGTAGTGAGGCGGGTCAATACCGCGCGCCGCGTTCGCCGGATCACTTGGATGAATTCAAATGGTTCTGCAAAGACCATGTTCGGGCCTATAACCTGAAATGGAATTTCTTCGACAATGCGACTCCAGAAGAAATGGATGAGCAACAAAAGGCATCTGAGACGGGTGAACGCCCAACCAAGCCTTTTGGTCGCAAAGTCACCAGTGAAGAACGCGCTTGGGCACGTCTTGGCGTGGATGATCCGCATCAAGTTTTGGGTGAAAACGCCACACAAAACCCCGGCAAAAGCGACCCCGGTGCCTCAACCCGCAAGTTGCCGCCCCTTGAGCGTCAAGCGATTGAGATTCTGGAAGTCAAAGATCACTGGACCAAGGCCGAGATCAAAAAGCAGTACCGCAGCTTGATCAAAGTCCTGCACCCAGACGTCAACGGCGGCGACCGGTCGCAAGAAGAACAATTGCAACAGGTTGTTTGGGCATGGGATCAGGTCAAAGAAAGCCGCTGGTTTAAGTAAGCCACGGGTTCACGCAAACCAGACGCATCAGATATTGAAAAAGGCCGCTCCATTTGGGGCGGCCTTTTTTGTATCGTTTTTGTATCGTTCTAAAACACGCAAAAAATCAATGATGCGCTTTTTCTTTTCCTGTCAACTTGGCGATCACCGGATCAATGACCTTGGCCACAACAGGAATAAGCAGCAGGCCTAAAATCAACCCAACAATCCCATCAAAGAACGCGGTGACAAACCATGTGACAAACCCTGTGGCAGTGCCGACCATATGAGCCGCAGCTTCGGCCATGTGATGGATGCTCTCATAGGGTTCATGCAGGCCAAATTCGTGCAGACCATGGATCACGATCGAGCCACCCACCCAAATCATCGCAGCTGTACCAATGATCAGCAGAGCCTTCATCAGATAGGGCATGAATTTCACGATCCCGTGGCCCAAAGCCCGTGTCACACGCAATCGCCCGACCCGCGCCAACCACAGTCCAACGTCATCCGCCTTTACGATCAGCGCCACAGCACCGTAAACAGCCACAGTGATGAAAATTCCCGCAAGGCCCAAGGCCCCCGCTTTGAACCAAATCGATCCCGTCGGATCAATGCCCGACAAAATAATCGTCATAATCTCAGCGGATAAAATGAAATCCGTTTTTACGGCGCCCGCGACTTTTGCCTCTTCTAGATGTACGGGATCACCCTCGCTGTCTGAATGTCCATCCGCGTAAATCGCATGAGGCTTGAACAGGTGATAGACCTTCTCTGCTCCTTCAAAACACAAATACCCCCCGCCCAGCATCAACAGTGGTGTGATCAGCCACGGCGCAAAAGTCGACAGCAGCAAGGCAGCGGGCAACAAAATAATCAGCTTATTTTTGATCGACCCCCAAGCGATCTTGCCAACGATGGGCAGCTCGCGCGCGGGCTGAAAGCCCTGCACATATTTTGGCGTCACGGCAGCGTCATCAATCACAGCGCCCGCAGCTTTGCTTGAGGCTTTAAGCGCCTGCGTCGCGATGTCATCTACATTGGCGGCCGCCACTTTGGCGATCCCTGCCACGTCATCCAATAGGGCCAACAAGCCACTCATATTTTCGTCCTCACGCTTTGGTTGCCTCATATGTAGAGGCGCTGGAGGTCAGAGGCAAATACTCGTCAGGATTCGACCATAAAAAAGGGCGTCCCGCAAAGGACGCCCCACATAACACGAGGGAGTGTTAAACGATCTAACAACTTACATTGCGGGCAACATCACAGCATCGATCACATGGATCACGCCGTTTGACTGTTTCACATCGGCGATGGTCACATTTGCAACAGTGCCGTTCTCATCTTCGAGCATCACGACGCCATCAACGTAAGACGCTTGCAATGTACAGCCGCCAAGCGTTGGCACTGGGTGCTTGCCACCATCATCTTCGATCATACCCAGAAGCGCCTCGGACATCACTTCTGCGCCAACAACGTGGCATGTCAGGATGGTGGTCAATTGGTCAATGTTCTCTGGCATCAACAGTGTTTCAACTGTGCCTTCAGGCAGCGCTGCGAAGGCTGAGTTTACTGGAGCAAATACTGTGAACGGGCCGTCTGAGGCCAATGTGTCAACAAGGCCAGCCGCTGTGACCGCCGCGACAAGCGTTGTGTGATCGGCAGAGTTTACAGCATTTTCAACGATGTTTTTGTCAGCAAACATTTCTGCGCCACCAACCATTGGGTTTTCACCGTGGTGATCGGCAAAGGCAGCGCCAGCGGTCAAAGCGATTGCAGTTGTAGCGGAAAGAAGTGTTTTTGCGAAAGTCATGGTGTTTCTCCGTTGGGTGTCAAAGTCCTCGTCCATTTTGGCGAGGTTACATTGGTTACGGAGCGCTGTTGGCATTGGACCACTCAAAAACATCACATAGTGGTCACGTTGATGTGCACGCAAAATATGATCCAACAGCCATCAAAGTACGTATGATGGCGTCCATCATTTTATAGAATGGCCCTATGCCAGCTCCCCCTTGCACCCACGCGCCGAAACGGGCAAGAAGGCACAAAGAGACAACAGCTATCAGAACAGGCCATACCATGGATGCGAATGCAAAACCTACCGAAGTGATTTCAGTCCGCGATGTTTTTGGCATCGACACCGATATGACCGTCAAAGGTTTTGCTGATCCGACTGACCGCGTGCCTGAGATCGATAGCACCTATAAGTTTGACCCAGACACCACGATGGCTATTTTGGCGGGATTTTCGCACAATCGCCGCGTGATGATCCAAGGGTATCACGGCACGGGTAAATCCACCCACATCGAACAGGTGGCGGCACGCCTCAAATGGCCGTCCGTGCGTGTGAACCTTGATAGCCATATTTCGCGTATCGATTTGATCGGCAAAGACGCGATCAAATTGCGTGACGGCAAACAGGTCACTGAATTCCATGAGGGCATCCTGCCTTGGGCCTTGCGCAACCCTGTTGCAATCGTGTTCGACGAATATGACGCGGGCCGCGCAGATGTGATGTTCGTGATCCAACGGATTTTGGAAACGGACGGCAAATTGACGTTGCTTGACCAAAACGAAATCATCACGCCGAACCCTTATTTCCGTCTGTTTGCGACAGCAAACACTGTGGGTCTTGGTGACACAACTGGCCTGTACCACGGCACACAGCAAATTAACCAAGCGCAAATGGACCGCTGGTCTTTGGTCGCGACGCTCAACTACCTGAGCCACGATGCAGAAACCAACATCGTTCTGTCCAAAAGCCCGCATTACAACACCGAAAAAGGTCGCAAACAAATCAGCCAGATGGTGACGACGGCTGCGCTGACACGCACAGCCTTTATGAACGGTGATCTGTCCACCGTGATGTCGCCGCGCACCGTGATCACTTGGGCGCAAAACGCCGAGATTTTCCGCGATGTTGGCTATGCCTTCCGCCTCACATTCCTCAATAAATGTGACGAGCTAGAGCGCCAAACAGTGGCCGAAATCTACCAGCGCTGCTTTGACGAAGAGCTGCCTGAATCAGCGGTCAGCATGACAATGTAAGCCACATGGCCACGGCTATGACAGCTTAGACGAGACAACGAGGGGTGCATTTTGCGCCCCTCTTTTTTTATTAAGCACGTTATATAAATAGAAAAAAGTTCCATAGACCTGCCAATTAAGCCGATTGAAATGATTTTGAGTCACATTTTAATCTATGGGCAGACTTAATCTATGGGCAGACTGACACATAAACTGGCAGCGGCAGCTTTTGCATGCCTCTTGGCCACGACACCGCACCCCTTGCGTGCGGCGCAGCCCATTGATCTTGTCTCTGAATTTGCACAATGCGCTGGACGCCTATCCGCACAAATGGAACACCAGTGGTTGATCTCGGATTCGAAGGCAGATCACACCAAACAACACCGCGCCGTTATGATAGAACTGCTTGAGGCTGTGACCGATCCCGCTGCGGCAAAGCAAACGCGCCACCTGCGTATCATGACCAAACAGGCCCATGCGCAGCTGCTGACTCAATCCATTTTTTCACAAAATGATGGGCATAAAGCCTATGCGCACAGTCGAGCACAGCACCTGATCGCGCGTTGTATGGACTTTTTATTAAGCTAGCAGCAGGTTGAGCCAAACCACCATCAAATTTGCACCCGCGCCACCGTCTCTTTCCCTTGCCCGTCGCCGCGCACAGTGATTTAACACGGAGCATGATAAAGCCCAGCGACAACCCCGCAGATCCGTTCAAAAAGGCCCTTGCTGAGGCCACAAAAGTGTTGGCCAATGATTCCGATCTAACCGTCACCTATTCCATGGACCCATCAGGGTTGACGCCTGATACAGTGCGTCTGCCGCAAATCTCGCGCCGGATGACCAGCGAAGAGGTGTTGATCGCCCGAGGCACAGCCGATGCATTGGCTTTGCGTCACAAGTTTCACAACGACAAAACGTTTAGCCGCTACGCGCCTCAGGGGCAAATGGCGTTTGATATTTATGACGCGTTGGAAACCGCACGGGTTGAAGCTGTTGGCGCACGCCATATGCCTGGCACCAGCAAAAACATCGATGCGAAAATCGGCAATGATGCGATGCGTCGGGGCTATGATGGGGTGAAATCCACCGAAGATGCGCCGCTCGCGCAAGCCATGGGCTATTACATGCGCCACCTGACCACCGGGCGCGACCTGCCTGCGGGCGCGCAAAACGTCATGGAGATTTGGCGCAATTTTATCGAGGCACAAACGGCTGGCACGTTTGATGATCTCGACAGTTTCTTGGATGACCAGCGTGCTTTTGCCCGCCTTGCGCGTCGCCTGATAGAAGACCTCGGCTACGGCGATCAACTGGGTGACAACCCTGATGATTTGGATTCTGACGAAGACCAAAACGCTGAAAACGACGAAGACCAAGACGACGTCGAATCCGAGGGCGACGATCAAGAGCAAGAAGACGATCAAGACGCGGCACCTGAAAGCGCGCAAGAGGAACAGCAAGACGCTTCTGAGGCCACTGTGTCGTCCGACGACATGGCGCAAGAAGAATACGCCGACGAGATGGACATGCCCAATGAGGAGGCCGAAGCCGAGCCGCCCCAATCGGCCCCAGTTTCAGACGCCGATCCAAATTACCAAGTCTTTTCAACCA
This sequence comes from Pacificibacter sp. AS14, assembly GCF_038899935.1. Taxonomy (NCBI): domain Bacteria; kingdom Pseudomonadati; phylum Pseudomonadota; class Alphaproteobacteria; order Rhodobacterales; family Roseobacteraceae; genus Pacificibacter; species Pacificibacter sp. AS14. The sequence goes on along the minus strand of NZ_JBBMQI010000010.1, from coordinate 47,412 downwards.
AGTATGACGAAGAAATCGCAGCCGAAGATTTGGCGGAACCAGCCGAATTGGAACGCCTGCGTGCCTATTTGGATCAACAGCTTGAGCCTTTAAAGGGTGCGGTTTCGCGCTTGGCAAACAAATTACAACGCCGCTTACAAGCCCAACAAAACCGCTCGTGGGAGTTTGATTTAGAGGAAGGCACATTGGACGCAGGTCGCCTTGCGCGCGTCATCGCCAACCCCACCACGCCATTGTCTTTCAAGAACGAAAAAGACACCGAGTTCCGCGACACAGTCGTAACCATTTTGCTGGACAACTCTGGCTCCATGCGCGGTCGCCCGATCTCGATCGCAGCGATCTGTGCCGATGTTTTGTCGCGCACGCTGGAACGCTGCTCGGTCAAGGTCGAAGTGCTCGGTTTTACCACCCGCGCGTGGAAAGGCGGGCAAAGTCGTGAAGAATGGCTGGGTCAAGGCCGCCCGCAAATGCCTGGTCGCTTAAACGACCTGCGCCACATCATTTACAAAAATGCCGACGCCCCTATGCGCCGCACACGCGCCAATCTGGGCCTCATGATGAAAGAAGGCCTGTTGAAGGAAAACATCGATGGAGAGGCGCTTGAATGGGCGCATCGCCGGATGATGGCACGCCCTGAGGCGCGTAAAGTTTTGATGGTGATCTCTGATGGTGCGCCTGTGGATGACAGCACTTTGTCAGTGAACCCCGCGAACTATTTGGAAAAACACCTGCGCGATGTGATTGAATTGGTTGAAAAACGCAAACAAGTCGAACTTATTGCCGTGGGCATCGGGCATGACGTGACCCGCTATTACGAACGCGCTGTGACCATCACAGACGTGGACCAACTGGCCGGTGCGATGACCGAACAATTGGCGTCTTTGTTTGACACAGATCCCCGCGCTCGCGCCCGTTTTTCCGGCATTCGCAAAGCCATGTGAGTGATCCGCTCTTTGGATGATCCGAAAAATAGGTGAACGAGGCCAACGCCCTAAGGCCCCCTACGGCAAGGATATATAAGATGTTCCAAAACTTTGATGTCACAAGCAGCCCTGAGCAAGCCGCGCCTCGTGTCACAGCCCTGCGCGTCGCAATGGCCGATGCCGGCTTGGACGCTTTTATCGTGCCGCGCGCAGATGCGCACCAAGGCGAATATGTCGCCCCATGCGATGATCGTCTCGCGTGGCTGACTGGTTTCACTGGGTCGGCTGGTTTTTGTGTGGTCGCTCGCAATGCCGCCGCCATGTTCACCGATGGACGTTATACCGTGCAGGTCCGCGCGCAATGTGACCCAGATATTTTCGATTACGTTGATTGGCCCGCCACGTCACTTGGCACATGGATTGCCAAACGCGATGCTGAAATCATCGGGTTTGATCCCTGGCTGCACACCGAACAAGACATCATCGCACTGCGCACCGCGCTTGAGGCCAGCGGCAAAACTGTTGTGGCCACCAGCAATGTGATCGACAAAATCTGGACAGACCGCCCTGCGCGCCCCAATGCGCCGGTGATATCACTGCCGATTGAGCTGACGGGGCGATCCTCGGAAGACAAATTCGCGATGATGATCGAGACTTTGAAAGCTGCGGGTGCAGATACAGTTGTCTTCACCCTGCCCGATAGCTTGTCGTGGTTGCTCAACATTCGTGGGGCCGATGTCGCGCATAATCCCGTGGTGCAAGCCTTTGCCATGCTGAATGTCGACGGAAAAATGCACCTGTTTGATGAGGTGTCGAAATACGACAGCCTTGGCCCCGATCCCCGCATCACAATCGCGCCCCGCTCGGAATTTCAAACCTATCTCAAAACCCTTGAGGGCACTGTTTTGATCGATCCGGCGTCTGCGCCCTATGCCTTACGCAGCTTGATCGAGGACGCAGGGGCCACGATTGTCACCGGCGAAGACCCTTGCATCATGCCGAAAGCCTGTAAAACCGAGGCTGAAATTGCAGGATCGCGCGCGGCGCATTTGCGTGATGGTGCGGCTATGGTCGAATTTTTGGCGTGGCTTGACGCACAAGATCCAAGATCGCAAAGCGAGATTTCAGCAGCCACAGCGCTGGAAGGGTTCCGCGCGGCCACCAACCAGCTCAAAGACATCTCATTTGAGACCATCAGTGGCTCTGGGCCAAATGGTGCTATAGTCCATTACCGCGTGAATACGGCGACGGATCGTCCGCTGTCAGAAAGCGAAATTTTATTGATCGACAGTGGCGGGCAATATGTCGACGGCACCACGGATATCACCCGCACTGTGTCGCTGGGCCATCCAAGAGCAGAAGAACGCGCGTCTTTTACGGCTGTGTTACAAGGCATGATCGCGATCTCAACCGCGCGGTTCCCGCGTGGTGTCGCTGGTGCGCATTTGGATGCCCTCGCACGAGCGCCCCTTTGGCGTATGGGACGCGATTACGATCATGGCACAGGCCATGGCGTTGGCGCGTATCTGTCTGTGCACGAAGGCCCGCAGCGCATTTCTCGCGCCTCTCTTTTGGCACTTCAAGAAGGCATGATCCTATCTAACGAGCCGGGATATTATAAGGCCGGAGCATATGGCATTCGTATCGAAAACCTGATCGTAGTGCGCGAAGCTGGTGAGATTTCAGGCAGTGATGCCCGCGACATGTTGGAATTCGAAACCTTGACCTTTGTGCCGATTGACCGCGACATGATTAACGCCGATGAATTGGCGCCATGGGAGCGAGATTGGCTTGATGGGTATCACGCGCAGGTCTGGGATGCGATTTCTCCTCGTGTGAGCGACGTCGCACGCGAATGGTTGCAACAAGCCACAGCTGCGCTGTGACACATACCTGTTAAGGTTCACCTGTTAGAGTAATCAAAGTTTGAAAGAGGGGGCAGATAATGACTGACAATATCAACATTCGCGTAGCACCGGGAACTTGGGTTGTGCGCGCTGGCGGTGCCGTTTTGGGTGAAACAGATGCAGCCTTGGAAGTGACCGAGGCCGATTATCCACCCGTTATTTATTTCCCGCGCGACGCCCTTGCGATGGCGTTCTTAGACGCATCTAACACGACATCTACTTGCCCGCATAAAGGCGTAGCCTCATATTTTTCAATCCAAACTAAGTCTGTTTTGATTGAAGACGCTGCTTGGTCTTATGAAGATCCAAAAGCTGGACTTGAACAAATCAAAGGCTATTTGGCATTTTATCCTCAAAAAGCGGCAGTCGAGATGCTTTGACCCGTCTCTGACATCTCTAATTTTATAAAAAGGCGCTCTTGGTAGCGCCTTTTTTGATGACAACTTGATCTCAGGGTCAGCTGTGCTCTTCAGCAGCCGTATCGGCCAAGGCCTTGCTAAACACCCGCAATGCATCGACCTGGAACAGTGCGCCATGAAGTTCAGGGCCGCTTTCTTCATGTAGCGTCACAACAGGGATGAACACCAAGTTATGCGCCTCAAAAATCGGCATAGCAGTCTCAAGTGTGGCATTCGGCGAGATGTAAATCCCTTTTGAAATCAAATCCTTGCAATCGTCTTCTTTGGCGGCACGTGTCGCATCTGGGGGGCGATAGCATTGGTGCACCCGTACAGTGGCCAGCAAATAGGCTTGCGGACCAGCAGCCAAATGTACACCACGACGTTCTAACAAAGTCAGAAAGAAAGATCGGTCCACAAGCTTCGATGCAATGGCTGTCGACAATGACACTGCGACCATCACAGCCAAACCTGTTTGCCAGTCCCCAGTGAGTTCAAACACAATCAATGTCGTCGAAATCGGTGCGCCCAATACCGCCGCAGCGACCGCCCCCATACCCGCCAAAGCATAAAGCGTCACGGTGCCAGACACCTCGGGAAATACAGCCGTGGCGATCAAGCCGAAGGCCAGACCGGACATTGCGCCAACCATCAATGCAGGCGAAAAAACCCCACCGCCCATGCGCCCCGCCATGGTGATGGCAACAGCCGCAACTTTTATCACAGTGAACACGATAGCTTGCCAAATCAGCAATTGCCCCGTCAAAGCCGCCGAGGTGGTCTCATATCCGACCCCAATCACATGGGGAAACACGATTGCCAAAAGCCCCAGCATCAGCCCAGCCAACGCAGGGCGGAATACAGGTGGAAGATGGATTTTTTCTACGACCCAAGTGCCAAAATCATCGGCCATAAAGATTGAGCGCATCATCAACACTGCGATCAACCCACAAACGCAGCCCAACAACATAAAGGCTGGCAGCTCGACGTAAAAAGACAGCGCACCTTCAGCAGCCAAAGTGAACTCGGTTACATCGCCGAACTCCAACCGATTTATCACGGTTCCTGCGACAGCTGCGATGGCAATCGGTGCGAAAGCATGGACAGCAAAATGTCGCAAGATCACTTCAAGCGCAAAAAGCGCCCCGGCAATTGGCGCATTGAAAGACGCCGAGACAGCGCCGGCAACAGCGCACCCCATAAGGTCGCGTCCCGTGATACCGCTGGCATGAATTCGATTTGATACCCAACTCGATAACACAGCGGCCAAATGCACCACCGGCCCTTCACGCCCAGCCGATCCGCCAGTTGACAAGGTGATCAATGATGCCGCCGCCGATGCCAACCCAGCCCGTTTTTCAACCCGTCCTTCATTCAGTGCAGCCCCTTCAATCACATCTGCAACAGAGCGCACGCGACCGTCAGGTGTGAACCAATTGAGAATGACACCTACAATTAACCCGCCCATTACAGGCAAGGACAGCACCAAAAACCAAGGCAATTCACTCGCCGCGCTGTGCAGAAGATGTAAATCTTCCACACCATAGAAAAATGATTGTAAGCTATTAATCCATTTTCGAAAAAACAACGCTGCAAAACCTGAAGCAACGCCGATCAACAACGCGATGAACCAAAACTGTACCTGTGATGGTCCGCGCAAACGCATCAGCTGCAACGCCGATTTGAAACCACTGCAAATATCGTGCCACGCTTTATGCGGGTAGGATGAATTTTCTTCGGCCATGGGTGTCGCCGGTCCTATTTGCTGCCCGCATTGTCGTTTGCGCTTTTCACCTCGGCACTGCACCCTTAAGATATCACTGCCACACCAGCAAACGAGTACCCCATGATAACAGACACTCAATTTGCCGAACTTTCCCTAGTCCTAAAGGGTCGTGTGACTCGTTCCAAGTCCGATCTTGATCTTCATGGTCGATCTGAGACGTGGTTTGCAAATGCGCCCCCTGATGCCGTCGCCTATCCACACACCACCGCAGAGGTGAGTGCGGTGATAAAGATATGTCATGCGCAAGCGATACCCGTCATTGGTTGGGGTACTGGCACCTCGCTCGAGGGGCAAACCTTGGCGATTAACGGCGGGTTATGTGTCGATTTTTCTCAGATGAACGCGATCTTGCGTGTGCATGATACGGATATGGACGTCACAGTTCAGCCTGGCGTGACACGCGAACAGCTAAACACTGATCTGCGTGCCACTGGGTTGATGTTTCCTGTGGACCCCGGTGCCAATGCATCGCTTGGGGGGATGGCGATGACGCGGGCCTCAGGCACCACGGCCGTGCGCTATGGCACCATGCGTGACAATGTCATTGGGTTGCAGGTGGTCTTGGCGGATGGAACTATAATTCACACCGGATCGCGGGCGCGTAAATCGTCCAGCGGTTATGATCTGACAGCGCTTTTTGTCGGCTCTGAGGGCACACTTGGTCTTGTGACTGAATTGACCCTGCGCTTGCATGGACAACCTGAGACGATCAATGCGGCGGTTTGCGCCTTTGATGACATTGACAGTGCTGTGAACGCGGTGATGGCGACGATCCAAATGGGCATCCCAATGGCGCGTATCGAATTTTTAGACAGCAAAAGCGTTGAGGCCGTGAACGCTTACGCCGATACGACCTATCCTTTGGTGCCCCATCTGTTTGTTGAATTTCATGGCTCAGAGGCGGGCGTGGCCGATCAAGTGGCGATGTTTGGCGAGATTGTTCAGGATTTCGGGGCCTCTGGGTTTGATTGGGCTGAAAAGCTTGAGGATCGCAACGCGCTCTGGACGCTACGCCACAATGCGTTTTATGCCTGTTTGGCATTGAAAAAGGGATGCATTTCTGTGGTCACGGACATCTGCGTGCCCATTTCAAAACTGGCCGAAGCGGTCAATGAGACGGCTGACGACATCGCGAAATCCTTTATCGACGGACCGATTTTAGGTCACGTGGGGGACGGCAATTTTCATTCGGTTTTGCTGGTTGAGCCTGACAACGCGATAGAACTGGCCGAGGCCAAACGCTTGGCGCACCGGATGGCACTGCGCGCGCTGAAACTCGGCGGGACTGTGACTGGCGAACATGGTATCGGGCTTGGCAAAAAAGATTTCATGACGCGCGAGCATGGCGCCGAGGCTTGGGCCACAATGAGCGCTTTGAAAGCTGCACTCGATCCGAAAAACATCATGAATCCCGGAAAACTTGTGCCTTAAACTTTAGCCGCAGGCCTCAGCCCATCGACCTTAGCCACCGTTTTTAACCGTTCAGCAAAGCCTGCGCCGCTGCGCGTGCAGGGTCGGTAACGGTATCGCCGGACAGCATTCGCGCGATTTCATCGATGCGATCTTGGTTTTTAAGCGGCACCACTTCGGACAATGTCATGCCGTTTTCCACGCGCTTTGCCACACGCCAATGATGCGCGCCCAAGGCGGCCACTTGCGGCGAATGGGTCACCACAAGCACTTGACCGTCAGAGGCCAAAGCTTTCAAACGACGCCCAACAGCATCTGCCGTAGCCCCGCCGACGCCGCGGTCGATTTCATCAAAAATCATCGTCACGTCAGACTGATCTCGTGTCAAACACACTTTGAGCGCCAAAAGGAACCGCGACAGCTCGCCGCCTGATGCAATTTTATTAAGCGGGCCAGCTGGTGCGCCGGGGTTGGTCGCGACGGTAAAGGAGACGGCATCTTGGCCGTCTGGACCTGCATCGCCAGCATCAACCAGCGTTACAAAAACCGCGCGTTCCATTTTTAACGGCGCGAGTTCAGCGCCCATCAGCGCATCCAATTCCTTGGCGGCAGAAACGCGCGCTTTGGTCAAAGCACTTGCGGCCTGTGTGTAGCGCGCATCTGCATCTGACAGCTCTTGTTCAAGACGGATCAAATCATCTGCACCGCCATCAAGCGCCATGAGTTTGCTGCGCAAGGTGTCCGCGAAAGGCCCCAAATCATCGGCCAGAACGTTGTGCTTGCGCGCAAGGCCACGAATGGCGAACAGGCGTTCTTCGATGCTTTCAAGCTCGTGCGGATTGAACCGCAGAGCGTCCATACATTCCTCAACACCAGATTGCGCTTCGGCCAATTCGTTAATGGTGCGGTTGAGCCCCTCAATCGGGGCATCCAAACGGCCATCGGCCTTGTCGGCAGCGCCCTCTAACCAGCGCAGCGCATCGATCAAAGCGCCTTCTGCGGCATCATAAGACATCGCTTGATGCGCCTTGGAAATATCGACAGCAATTTTTTCCGCCGACTGCATTAAACGGCGCTCGGCATCAAGTTTTGCTTCTTCGCCCGCTTCTGGATTGATCTTATCAAGCTCACCCACAGCGTGGCGCAAAAACTCTTCTTCTGCTTTCAAAGCAGCCTGCTGGTCTTTCGCCACCTTCAAAGATTTACGGATCACCGCCAGCGTTTTCCACGCTTTGCGGGTTTTTTCAAGCTTGGCATCCAGTGATCCGAAAGTATCGAGCAACACACGGTGACCACGTGGGTTGAGCAATCCACGATCATCGTGCTGACCGTGCAGTTCCACCAAGAGTTCTGACAAGCGCCGCAGCACATCGCCAGACACACGTCGATCATTGACCCACGCTGTTTTGCGACCATCCACAGTGTTGATGCGCCGTAAAATCAGCTCACCGTCGCTGGTGTCGATGCCCGCATCATCCAAGAGCGCTTGGGCAACTGGTCCTGGCGGCACATCAAATTCGGCGATCACTTCGCCCTGTTTGGCACCCGCACGCACAAGTTCAGCACGTCCGCGCCACCCCAAAACGAATCCAAGACTGTCGAGTAAAATAGATTTACCTGCGCCGGTCTCGCCTGTGAGCACGTTGAGACCAGGCTGAAACGCCAGTTCCAGCCGGTCAATAATCAACATGTCACGGATATCAAGACTTCTTAGCATGGTAACGTCAAGCCACCTATCAGAGCCATTCGCCGCGCACCATTTGGCGGTAAACGGCACTCAACCAATTGTTGCCCAAAGATTTCGTCTCAAGCCCCTGCCCTGTCAGCAAAGCATAGCTGTCTGAGTACCATTGGGTCGATTTGTAGTTGTGACCCAAAATAGCGCCCGCAGTTTGCGCCTCTTCAGTCAGGCCCAAAGCAAGGTAGGATTCGACCAAACGGTGTAAGGCCTCAGCTGTGTGCTGTGTGGTTTGGAATTGCTCAACAACCACGCGGAAACGATTGGTCGCCGCCGTGTAATGTTTGCGTTTCAGATAGTAACGCCCGATTTCCATCTCTTTGGCCGCCAAATGGTCAAAGGCCAAATCAAACTTCAAAATCGACGACCGCGCATATTCGCTTTCAGGGAACTGTTCAATCACAACGCGCAAGGCTTGCAGTGCTTGGAATGTCAGGCCTTGATCGCGGCCCACATCATCGATCTGGTCATAATAGGACAGGGCCAATAGGTAATGCGCATAGGCTGCATCGGCATCTGTGGGGTAGAAATCAATGAAACGCTGGGCTGCTAGACGCGCTTGGGCATAGTCACGATCACGGTGATAAGAAAAGGCTTCCATAATCAACGCGCGTTTGGCCCAAGATGAATAGGGGTAAAGGCGTTCAATTTCGCCAAAGTGGTGCGCTGCCGCATCGAAATCATTCGTACTGATTTCATATTCGGCGCGCTTGTAGATTTCTTCGGCTGAATAGCCTTCAAGATCACGCGTAGGGGCGTTGTCTCCACAGGCTGTTAAGACGGCCAAAGAAAAAACTGCTGCCACTTTGAGGCCGCTATACAGTTCTGCACGCATGAACGTTCCACCTTCGTCAAATATCGTGCCCGCGGACGCGAGCGATGGACCAACTCCTAACACAGAATTTTTCGGTGCAAAACGCCTTTGCTGCGGAAAATTAAGAAGTGAAGACTTGGTGGCGAAAACCAGCGGATCAAGCGCAGTAAGCGAGATCCAGAGCCGTAACGCCTGCACCCGGCAAAGTTAGCGCCGTCGCCTCGTCAACAGTGACGAATGCCCATGCGCCAGGGGTTGCAAACACCTTGCGTAAAAGCGCATTTGTCATCGCATGACCAGAGCGCACACCAACATAACGCCCAAGAATCGGTGCGCCAGCAAGCGCCAAATCCCCCAATGCGTCCAGCATTTTATGGCGCACAGGTTCGTCAACGTGACGCAAGCCTTCTGCACCACTTTCAACTTCTGAACCATCAAACACCACAGCGTTTTCACCGGGAATTCCACCAAGTGCCAGACCGTTGGATTGCATCCAATCCACCTCAGCTTTGCGGCAAAATGTGCGGCAGTTGGACAATTCGCGAATGAACGCACCGTTGGCCATCACAAGATTTTTGCTTTGAATGCCAATAGCGGCATCTTCAAAGTCGATATGAAAATCAATTTCCAAGGTCTCGGCAGCTTCCAAGCGCGCGATCGCATCACCTTGAACAACCTCAACAGTCTTGAGAATTTTCAAGGCACGGGTTGGACCCTCTTGACGGGAAAGACCCGCCGACAAAATGGCTGTTACGAAAGGTGCGGAGGAACCGTCTTCAATTGGCACTTCGGGACCGTTTACATGCACAACGGCATTAATCACGCCGCAACCGGCAAGAGCTGCCATGATGTGCTCGATTGTAGAGATCTCAACCCCATCGTCGTTGCGGATCAGCGTACACAATTTAGATGGAACAACAGAATCCCAGCGCGCAGAAATGGATGCTTCGCGGAAGTCATTGCAGTCGGCTGCGATATCGGAACGTACAAAGCTAATGCCAGAGTTTGCGCGGGCGGGCTCAATTGTCATATGTACTGGCGCACCGGAGTGCAGGCCCACACCATCAAAGGTAATTGTCTTGGCGACTGTCTTTTGCACACTGTGCCTCAATCGTTGTTTTGTATGCTGTAGCGGTTCGTCAGTTCAACGCTCCACTGTCCCAGCAAACTCGTTGAGATTTGAGTAAGCATGTTTATGCGATCACTCAACTCAATCTTTGTAACGAACTGAAACATACCCTCATCGTCACGGGCAACAAACCGCGCACACCCTCGCTGCATCGCAGCAAGTGCATGATAAAAAAAGAAAAGGCCGGAAAAAACCGGCCTTTTCTAATTTAAAAAAACGAATATTGTGATCACTCTATATAGGGAAATCCCAGCTTAGAGCGTGAAATATCAGTTTGCCTGCCGACGCAGAAACGCTGGGATCTCAATCTTTTCTTGCTCAGGATTTGGATCCTGATCTTCGTCATAGGACTGATGTACCTGTGGCTGGCGGCTCGGTTGTGCTGCATAGCGTGCCGCTGGCGCGGCTTGACGCGGTTGCTCAGCCGGCGCTTCTTCAGCACCGTTACCTGTCATGCGGCCGATCAAAGAGTTAATACCAAAGCGACCCTGCTTGGGTTGCTCTGGCGCACCAAAGCTACGCGCTTGTGGACCAGGGTGCTGCACCTGAGGCTGCTGCGGTTGACGGTGGATTGGCGCTTCTGGGCGCTTAGACACAGCAGCTTGCAAACGTGACATCGCTTCGGGAGAAGGCGCACCCGCAGACGGTGCACGCGGCGCAACATAAGCGTCAGCTTCAGGTTCGTGCATGGAGGACTGATAAGTTGGTTCTGGGCGCGGCTGGTAAGCTGGCGCAGGCATTTCATCAGCTGTATCGAACAGCTCTTCAGCCTGTTCTTCTGCCGCTGCGGCATGCGCATCAAAAACATCAAAAGACGGTTGCACTGGTGCTTGTTGCTGTACCGGCGCTTCCATTTGTTGCGCGACAGGCTCAGCTTCAACAGCTGCAGCAGGCGCGAGAGGTTCCGCCATACGGCGACGTGGTGTTGGCATATCGGCTTTAGACGTCGCTGCATCAATTCCCGTTGCAACAACAGACACACGCATCTTGCCACCCAAGGACGGATCCATAGTGGAGCCCACGATGATGTTGGCCTCTGGATCGACTTCTTCGCGAATGCGGTTGGCTGCTTCGTCGAGTTCGAACAAAGTCAAATCGTCGCCGCCAGTGATGTTGATCAAAACGCCTTTGGCGCCCATCAAGGACATCTCGTCGAGCAATGGGTTTGCGATGGCTTTCTCTGCCGCTTGGATCGCGCGATCTTCGCCCTCTGCTTCGCCTGTGCCCATCATAGCTTTGCCCATCTCGTCCATCACAGCGCGGACGTCTGCAAAGTCGAGATTGATCAAACCAGGGCGGACCATCAAGTCAGTCACGCCTTTCACGCCTTGGTACAACACGTCATCAGCCATAGAGAAGGCGTCGGTGAAGGTTGTTTTCTCATTGGCAAGACGGAACAAGTTTTGGTTCGGGATGATGATCAGCGTGTCGACCATTTTTTGCAAAGCTTCGACGCCTTCATCAGCTTGGCGCATCCGCTTGATGCCCTCAAACTGGAACGGCTTGGTCACAACACCAACGGTCAAAACGCCGAGTTCACGTGCCGCTTGCGCGATAATCGGGGCAGCACCAGTCCCTGTGCCCCCGCCCATGCCTGCAGTGATGAAACACATGTGTGCGCCAGCAAGATGATCCACGATGGCTTCGATGCTCTCTTCAGCGGCAGCGGCTCCAACTGTGGGACGCGCCCCCGCTCCGAGACCTTCGGTCACTTTGATGCCGATTTGAATTTTTGATGGAGCGTTGGAGTGTTGCAGAGCTTGCGCATCTGTGTTCGCAACGACGAATTCAACGCCTTCAAGCTCTTTTTCGATCATGTTGTTGACCGCGTTACCACCAGCGCCACCGACGCCAAATACTGTGATACGAGGTTTCAACTCTTCCCGCTCGGGCATCGTGAGGTTCAAAGCCATGATCTACCGCCTGTTTTATCTGATTACGGAGCAGCATGCTGTCCCGCACACTTGCCCTTTTTCTGTCTCTGCCCAACATAACGCCGGACAAATCTTACCTATTCACCATCTATCATATGTGTTTTCGCCAGCGGCGTCACCCAAAAAACACAGTTGAGACACAAAATGTGGTAGAATATTCAACAAAGCTAGGCGGTATTTTGCGCACGCCCCCTACATTTGGGGTCAAAGTCGTCAATATTCCATAGTCGCAAGAAACTCTTGCGGCAAAAACGGGGCAAAACCCCGCAAATGTTAACACTTTTGTCAAAACACTGCTCGGTGCCAGACGCGAAGCGAATGATCTGGATCCTTAAGATTCTCTGATCTACACCTGCAGGTGCGCTTCTTATGAGCATATTAATATGAAAAGCGGCGCGAGCAAACCAATTTCACACGCGACAGCATCACAAATCTGTAACTGTCAGCGTTACCAGTTTTCTTTGAACCACCGCATTGCGCGTTTCAAAGAGCGCGCAGGATAACGCTCGGCTGGGATTTCAAAGTCCCACCATTCGTCCTGCGGGTTCGCCGCAAAGAGACACAGTCCGACCGCCGAAGCGAAAGCCGCACCAGTCGCGGCTTGCGGCAAACCTTGGACGCGCAAAGGCCGACCGATACGCACTTGTTGACCCAAAATTTTCGGCGCCAATCCATCAAGACCAGGAATTTGGCTTGCGCCCCCTGTCAAAACGATCTGCTGACTTGGAAGATGTTCAAACCCAGCCGCATCCAAGCAATCGCGCACGCCTTCAAGAACTTCCTCAACACGCGGACGGATGATGCCAATGAGTTCGGCGCGCGACACGGTGCGACGATCACGTTCCCAATCGCCACTGTCGCCACCAATCTCGATCATTTCGCGATCATCCATACCGGTCGCAACAACACCACCATAGAATGTCTTGATCCGCTCGGCCGTCGCATTGGGAATTTGCAGACCCATCGCGATGTCGGATGTCACCTGATCACCGCCCATACGCACGGAATCGGCATAAATCATGTGTTTCTTCATAAAGATAGACACATCAGAAGAGCCGCCGCCAAGATCGACACAGGCAGCTCCCAGCTCTTGTTCGTCCTCGACCAAAGCCGACACGCCCGCCATATATGCAGAAGACGCAATGCCTGCCACTTCGAGGTCACAGCGTTTGATACAATACAAAAGATTCTGTATCGTTGCCGTGTCGACTGTCAACATATGCATATCAACGGCCAAAGTGGATCCGATTTGACCGCGTGGATCAGCCATACCTGAACGGTGATCCAGCGCAAAGTTCACCGGTTGCGCGTGAATGACTTCGCGGTGCGCGCCGTACTCAGGCACATCGCTTGAGGCCAAAACCCGAGCCACATCTTGCTCTGACACAGATTCACCGTCGAGATCGACCTGACCTGCCAAGCCATAAGAGCGCGGCGCACCGCCAGAGAAACAAGCAATCACGTGATCGACACGGGTCTGCGCCATTTTCTGCGCGGCTTGCACGGCAGTCCGAATGGCCCGTTCTGTTTCACCCATCGCGTCAATTTCGCCAAACTTCACGCCGCGCGACCGCGTGGTGGCTGCGCCGATAACCCGAAAGCCGGATTGCCCCGCGAGCGACCCAACACCGTCGGCACCCGTGAATTTGTCGCCATCAAAGCGCAAGACAAGACACGCGATTTTCGATGTGCCCACATCTAAAATTGCAATCACACCGCGTTGGATCGCAGCTTTACGCATATTGCGCATGGCGCGTTGAGCAGAGTAAAGATCAGTCATGGTAAAAACACTCCGGTTATAGCCCTTGAAGACGGCGGAATTCATCACGTGCGACGTCGGAAATCCGCAATGTGTGCCGGTCTGGGTTACGCATATCTACGGCGCGCACATCGCGCGCCAAAAGGTCTTGAGCTTGATCCAAGGCGATCACTTGGGCAAGCGCCGCAAAAGGATTGATCTCGGGCAGCATGATGATTTGGTCGTTATCCAGAACCAGATCCCAACGACGCTCGCCAACCCGCACGATGCCGCGCAAACGGTCCATTAAGGGCTCGGCAGCTTTAAGAAGCCCCAACGCTTGTGCCACATGTCGATCAGCCCCCTCGCCCGCAACAAGCGGTAAATCAGGCCGATCAAGTCGCGACACCAAAGCAGAAACGCGATGACCTTCGCCATCCAGCAGTTCCAGCCCTTGCGGACCGCGCCAAACAACGGAAGGCACGCGCTCGGTGACATCCACTTGCAAAATACCGCCTGCGCGCACGCGCAAACCGACACTCGCGACAGCATCCAGGCCTTCAATTTGCTCAAGCATCTCGTTCAGATCAAGATCGAAAGAGGAAATCGGAAAATCAACAGGAGCCACTTCGCGAATGTCTATGGACAGATCGGAGGACGCACCATCGATGGCCATCATCTTGACCATAAACTCAGGTCGGTTGTGCAGCTCAGCTTTCATCACATCATATTGCTCGATGATGACTTGGCGATTGCCTTCATCGGCGGCCCAAAATCCGACCACAGCCATAAAAGCAGCCAGAGGTGCCAGCTTGCGCATCGCAAAGCGGAACGACGGGGTCAGCCACAGTCGGTTCATTCTATAGGCAGCGCGTGAGGGGGCCGGATCACGGGGGCGCTGTGCTGCGCCATCGTTTTGGCCAGTTCGCGCACGAATAACCCGCGCCACGGCTTCGGACACACGTGCGGATCCTCCAGCAGAAGCAGGCTTGGCAAAGGTCAATGGATCTACTGGGCGCATCGCACAGCCTCCGACATCAATAACTGACAAGGAATAAGTGCAGGACCAAAGGTTGACGGTGAGACGCATGCTGAGATTTGGCCAGACGTGCCGACACAAATCCGCTGACGCATCTGTACGCCTGTGTCGTGATCGACATCTTTATTCACTTTGCCCCTAAGCGCGGCAGCGCCAATACGCCACGACGACAACGACGCCTCGCGTTCAAACGAAGCAACGTCAATCGATACCGCCACTTTTCGGGGTGTCCTGCTCGACATACCCACAAGTGCCTCATAATCCGGAACCTTTTTGGTCCCTGTGTTTTTTTGAACCTTTTGCGGTTCAATTTATATTTATCTTTTAAGGGCTTTGCCCAAATCAGCCTCTGTTTGAAAGAGGTCTTGCGAATCGTTTAACCAGTGGGACACCCGCTGACAACAGGCTTGCCTAAAAATTCTCCGATGCGCTTAATTTCCCACCTTAGCGTAAGGCCTGAGTTTTGGAACACTTTTTTTCGCACCTCTTCGCCAAGGCTTTCCAAATCATGCGCTGTGGCATCGCCTGTGTTAATCATAAAGTTGGAATGCATCGGGCTCATTTGTGCGCCACCGATGGAAAAACCGCGCAGGCCAGCGTCATCAATAACCTTCCAAGCCTTCAAATCATGCACATCATCCGCCTGTCCCGTGGATGAATATCCTGCAGGATTGCGAAAAGTCGATCCGGCAGAGCGGTCTTTGGTGGGCTGCGTCTCGTCGCGTTTTTTGAGCTGGGCGTCCATGCGGGCCTCAAGCTCGGCCGCATCACCGATGTTTGCTTTAAATGTCGCCTCGATCAAAACCCAGCCCTCGGGCAAGGTTGAACCACGGTATTCGAAATTCAAATCATCGGCAGACAGCGTGACGATTTCGCCAGAACGCGTGACCGCTTTCGCAAAGACAAAATGATCTGCCACATAAGATCCATAACAGCCCGCGTTCATGCGCACGGCACCACCGATGGCCCCCGGAATGGTCCGCAAAAACGTCAGATCAAGACCCTGAGCGGCGGCCTTGCGCGCCACATGCGCATCCAGCGCGGCCACGCCAGCCGTGACCAGATTGCCGTCAAAGGAAATGCCGTTAAAGCCGCGCCCCATGCGGATCACCACGGCGCGAATGCCACCATCGCGCACGATCAAGTTCGACCCGACGCCCATGGGAAAGACGCTGGTGTCGCGATCAAGATCTTTGAGAAACGCCTGCAGATCATCGACATCAGCGGGCTGAAACAAAGCATCTGCGGGTCCTCCCACACGTAGCCATGTTAGATCCGCCAAAGGGCGATTTTCGGTCAAAGTGCCGCGCACATCAGGGAAACTCATAAAAATCGCCTTATCGTTGAGGCCCGATCTGATCAGACCTGTGCCAGTATCAAGCCAGTATCAAGATCGGGTCAGCTTGGCTTTGATCCAACGCCCAAGATAGCGCAATGGCCAACGCAAGACAGACGCACCTGCAGCCAAAACCACCAATCCAACCCACGGGCCGTTTTCATAGGTGACAAAGCCCAAAATGGGAACCCCAACAGCGATCAAAGCATAGGCGGCGCGCCAATGGGATGTGCGCGAGGGCAACATACCGATGACATTCGCCACGATAGCCCAAAGGCAGGCAAGAATAAGGGATAGCGTCATAAGTACCTCTGTTCAGGTCCGAGTGATCAAACGCTTCAGGCCGTGTGCGAGGGCCATCAACGGTTTACGAAACATAGACACGGCAGCAAAAATACAAACAACGACAGGCAGGGCACCATAGTCGCGCCCCAACCAGATCAAAAGCACAGGCAGGACGAGCAAAAGCCCCACCCCTGGCAGAATTTGGTATTTAATTGGTAACGGCGCAAGCCCCAATGTGGCAAGCGCCCAAATGCACATCACGGTAATTGAATTCAAGAAAATGCCCCTAATACAAAAGCGAGCAGAGCGCCTAGTGACAAAATAAAACCAGACCATGGAACCCAAAGGGCGACATGAAATGGCGCAACCGGTGTCGAGCGTTTGATTCGGATCAATGCCCCGTTGACCAAAGTGAAGACCACCAACAACACCACAGAAGTGACGCTGGCCAAGCCCGCCAACGGCAAACTTACCGCCGCCGCAAGGACACCGCAGGCAATAAACAAAGTGGCCACGACAGGCGTGCCAAAACGCGCATGACTTTGATGAAACACCGACAAAACGCCACCGCGTTTGCCCAGACCATACAAGACCCGCGACGCCATAACCAACTGCGCTAAAACACCATTCAGCGCGGCGACGACGGCAATCGCCGATAGAATCGCTACGGGGCCTTTATTGCCCGCTTCAAAAACCAAAGCCAAAGGTTGGTTTGATACGGACAAAACCTCAAGCGGCACCGCACGCACGGCAACGGTGGCAACCGCAGTGTAAATGATCGTGGTCACAATAAGCGAGGCAATGATCGCAAAGGGCAGCGTCCGCGACGGATTGCGCACCTCTTCTGCCATATTCACGATGTCTTCAAACCCGATAAACGCGAAAAAGGCCAAGGTCGCAGCAATCCCTATGCCTGAGACATAAATCTCACCCGGCGCAAGCCAATCTGGCGAAACGGGCGCAGATAGCCCCGACCAAATCACCAGTCCCAGCCCCGTCAGTTCAACCAATGTGAAAACCGCCGCCAAAGCAAGACTTTCCAACACGCCGACCAGTGCCACAACTGTCAACAAAAGACCCAAGCCTATGATGGCATACTCTAGCTTAAGATCAACAAATCCAACAAGATACCCTGCTCCACCGCGCAGAACAGCCGCAGCTGACAACATGCCCGCGACGGTCACACCCAAGCCAACAACCACCCCAAGCCAGCGCGCGGAAAAACCTGCCTCAACATAAGCCGCCTCTCCTGCCGCTTCTGGGATGCGGGTTGAAAGTTCGCAATATGACAACGCTGACGGGGCCGCGATCAACCCAGCCAGCAAAAAAGCGATCGGCGCATAGAGCCCTGCTTGGGCTGCAACCGCGCCAACAAGCACATAAATACCAGCACCGACCATCACGCCGACGCCGTAAGCCGTCAAAAGACCGGGGCCGATACGACGTTTCAAAGCGGCGCTCATGAAATATCTCCTATGGGTGAACGATTTCGGCCTACGCCTTGGCAAGCCGCTCCGCAAGTCCATACGCCCAAGTCGAAATGGTGCCAGCGCCAAGACAGACAACCATATCGCCTTCGCGGGCTTGTTCGCGCACCAGACGTTCCAAATCTTCCTCAGACGTCACAGCACGTGCATGACGGTGCCCGTGGCGAATAAGCCCTGCGACCAAATCATCACGGCCAGCCCCTTCAATCGGGTCTTCGCCAGCCGAAAAAATATCGGCGATGCCGACCACATCGGCCTCATTGAAACAGGTGCAGAAATCTTCAAACAATGAATGCAATCGGCTGAACCGATGCGGCTGATGCACAGCAATCACGCGGCCTTCGGTGGCTTGGCGTGCGGCTTTAAGCACAGCTGCGATTTCCACGGGGTGATGGCCGTAGTCATCAATAATGGTCACGCCTTTGACTTCGCCCACAAGGGTAAAGCGACGGTTCACGCCACCGAAATTGGCCAGACCTTCGCGGATTTCCGCGGCCTTCATGCCCAAATGCCGCGCGACAGCCACAGCCGCCAAAGCGTTAGATACGTTGTGATCGCCTGGCATCGGCAGGCTACAGCCTTCGATCACGATGTCGTCTTGTTGTAGCGCGATATCGAAATGCGCCACGCCTTTTTTATAGCTCAGGTTGATCGCACGCACATCGGCTTGGGCGTTAAAGCCAAAAGTCACGACACGGCGATCGGTGATTTTACCCACCAGCGTTTGCACCTCGGGGTGGTCGGTGCAACATACGGCCAGACCGTAGAACGGAATATTAGACACGAAATCCAAAAAGCCTTGGCGCAGGGTATCGAAATCGCCCCAGTGTTCCATGTGCTCAGGATCGATATTGGTCACAATCGCGATGGTCGCGGGCAAACGGTTGAACGTGCCATCGCTTTCATCCGCCTCGACAACCATCCAATCACTGGCCCCAACGCGCGCGTTGGACCCGTAGGCGTGTATGATACCGCCATTGATCACGGTCGGGTCAATCCCGCCTTGATCCAAAAGCGCGGCCACCATGGTCGTCGTAGTGGTTTTGCCGTGGGTGCCTGCGACAGCGATGTTCGATTTCAACCGCATCAATTCGGCCAGCATTTCGGCGCGGCGCACAACAGGCAGGCCCGTCAAGCGCGCAGTGTCCAATTCAGGATTGCCCGGTTTGATCGCGGATGAGATGACAACAACAGCCGCACCCTCAAGATTTTCGGCCTTTTGCCCGACAAAGACTTTCGCACCCAATTCTTCCAAACGTTTTGTGATTTTCGAGCCCTTCAAATCAGACCCTTGCACCGTATACCCGTGATCCAACAGAACTTCTGCGATGCCAGACATGCCGATGCCGCCGATGCCAACAAAGTGGATGGGGCCCATTTCGGTGGGCAGCTTGGTTGCGGATGCGTTCATATCGTATCTCTCTTCTGTCTCGGTGCGGCCCTGGTGGGTGTGGCCTACAAAATTACTGGGCAAGCCGCGTTACAAGCTCTGCCAATTCATATGCGGCCTCAGGCTTGCCAACGGACAAAGCCGCGTGGCTCATGGTGGCGGCACCCTCTGGATTGTCGAACACCAAGGCGATTTGCTCAGCCAAGCTAGCGGCAGTCAATTGGCTTTCAGGGATCATAATCGCAGCCCCAGCGCCCACCAAGCCACGCGCATTGGCGGTTTGGTGATCGCCCGTTGCAGCGGCAAATGGGATCAAAATAGACGGACGCCCGATGACGGAAATGTCTGCCACAGTCGAGGCACCAGAGCGCGCGATCACCAGCTGCGCTTCGGCCATACGATTGGGCACGTCGTCAAAAAACGTCCTGATGTCCGCCGACATGCCGTGCTGCAAATAGTGTTGCTCGACCCGCTCCACATCTTCAGAGCGCGCTTGCTGGCTGACCCGCAAGTGTTTGCGAATATGTTCAGGTAGGCTTGTGATCGCCTCAGGCACCACATCAGAGGTGATGCGCGCCCCCTGAGAACCACCTAAAACCAAGATTTCCATCGGGTAATCACCTGGCGGAATATAGGACGCGCCAGCACGCTCCAAAACAGCGCCCCGCACAGGGTTGCCCACATGCACGCCCTGTGATCCTTCAGGCAAATCAGTTGGCCAAACGCCGCAAGCGACCTGCGCCACTTTGGGAGCGAACACAGTGTTCACACGCCCCAAAACACCGTTTTGCTCGTGGATCATCCGAGGTAATTTCATCAAAGTCGCCGCCGCGACCGAAGGGATAGCCGGATAGCCACCAAAGCCGATCACCACATTAGGACGGTCTTTACGAAACTTGATCATAGCGCCCAGAACGCCGCCCGCGATTTTGAACGGCACGCCGAGCTTGGCAAAAATCCCGCCGCGCGCAAACGTGCCAGAGGTCAAAACCTCGATCTCGACAGCTTCGGGAAAACCACCCGCATAGCGCGCGCCACGCGGATCTGTGGTCAGTTTGACGCGCCAGCCTTGGGCCAGCAAAACTTCGGCCAAAGATTGCGCTGGGAACATATGACCGCCCGTGCCGCCAGCGGCGATCACGACAAGTGGAGAATAGCCAGACATAAGAGTCCCTTTCAAAGCATCACCTTAGCGCCCGCGACGGATCAACAAATCGCCGATCTCACCTTGAGGGCGCGTGCGGGTAAACGCCAAAAGCGCGCCAAGGGCAATACCAGATGCAATCACGGACGAGCCACCATATGACACGAAAGGCAATGTCATGCCTTTGGCCGGCAAAAGCCGCACCGCAACGCCCATATTGATAAAGGCTTGAATCCCAAAAGCGCAGGCCAAGCCTGTGCCCGCAAGACGGATAAACGGATCGCGTTCGCGCATCAAACGCCACAAAGACCGCACAGTTATTGTGGCATAAAGTGCGATGATCGTGATGACCAAAATCGTCCCATATTCCTCGGCGGCCACTGCGATAATAAAATCGGTATGTGCATCCGGCAATGACCACTTCACAGTGCCCTCGCCGACACCAACACCGAAAAAGCCGCCCTCGCGGATCGCGTTTGTTGCATAGCCAATCTGTGTCGTAGGATCGATATCAGGATTTAAGAACCCATCGATACGTCGCGCAAAGTGCTCTGAACTGTTATAGGCAAGTGAACCGCCAAGCACGACCAAGCCGGCCAAACAAATCAACAGTAAAATCGGCGCGCCGCCAACGAAATACATAACACCCCAGCTGAACAGCACCAAAGAGGCCTGACCAAAATCAGGTTGCAACGCAAGCATCACGACAATCACAGACGTCAGCATGAAGGAATACAAACGTCCCGGGGGGCCGCCGACCTCTAAAGCAGCGGCAATCAACCAAGCCGATGTCACGACAAAAGCTGGTTTCAAAAACTCGGACGGCTGCACCGAGGCAAACCCGAACGAATACCAACGCATAGCCCCTTTGCCAAAATCTGTGCCGAAAAACGGTAAGAACGCCAAGGCAATAAAAGCGCCTATAAAGCCGATAACAGCTAGCCGGCGCACCCTATGCGGGTCCATCATGGTCACGCCAATCATGGTGCTCAACGCAATAAAACCAAAGAAAACCTGGCGTTGAACGAAATAGAAATAGGGAAGGTTGTTTTTTTCAGCCAAAGGCGGCGATGCTGCCAAACCCAACAAAATGCCGATGCCAAACAACATAAAAACGCAAGACAGCGTCCATTTGTCAATCGTACGCCACCAACGCGGAAGAACCGGTTCTGCTTCCCGTGCGGGAATCGAACCATACACCATTTCTGTCATGGGATGCCTATGCCTCTACTGCCTTTGCCCGCTTTTGCGGATCTATAGGGTCAATGTAGCGGGCTTTGGGCTGTTTTGCTACAATAGATTGCGTGTTGCCCATTTTGCGGGCGATGTTCAGCCGATATCACCAAGCAACGGTCATCGTCAGCTCTTTGCGTTCATTTGATCCGTGTCATTGTCCACCATGCGCGGCATAACGATATTAGACGCAACGCAATGCACCTAGCGAGACCATTATTATGAAAATCGGCATCATCGGCGCAGGAATGGTCGGCTCGGCCGCAGGCTACGCCATCGCTCTTAAAGGCACAGCCAGCGACATCATCTTCGTCGACCAAAACACCGATCTCGCCCGCGCACAGGCCCAAGACATCGCCCATGCCGTGCCGTTTTCATCGGCCGCGCGCGTCTCCGCTGGCGATTACGCCGCCCTTTACGGTGCTGATGTGATCATCTTGGCCGCGGGTGTCGGGCAAAAATCGGGCGAAAGCCGTCTTGATCTATTGTCTCGCAACGCGGATGTGTTTCGGTCTATCCTGTCAGACCTCGACCCTCTTGCGCCGCAAACCATTTTGCTGATCGCGTCCAATCCTGTCGACATCATGACCCAAATCGCAGCTCAGCTCAGCGGCTTGCCCGCCTCACGCGTGATCGGGTCAGGCACCATTTTGGACAGCGCGCGGTTTCGTCACTTGCTTGGCCTGCACCTTGGGATCGCGGCGCGTTCTGTGCACTCTTATGTGCTGGGCGAACATGGCGACAGCGAAGTTCTGGCGTGGAGCTCTGCGCGCGTCGGCGCCCTGCCCCTTGCTGATTTCGCCGCCCAGCGTGGCGTGCCTTTGACGGCTGACATCAAGAATGAGATTGACGACGGGGTGCGCGGAGCGGCTGAGACCATCATCAAAGGCAAAGGGGCCACATGGTACGGCATCGGTGCGGGGCTGGAACGTATTGTGCGCGCGATTGCCACCGACGAGCAGGCGGTGCTGTCTGTGTCTTGTGTCACGCCGCAGATCGAAGGGGTGGATGACGTCGCCTTGTCGATCCCGCGCATCATCGGCGCGCGCGGTGCAGATACTGAAGTCTTCCCCGAATTAAATGACGCCGAACACAGCGCACTTGCGGCTTCCGCGCGCCGATTGAAAGACACTTATGCGGCGCTAAAGCTGTAAGCCTTTACAGCAGCGCATCAACCTGCGTGATGAAATCATCGCCACGTTTCTCGAAATTAGGATATTGATCAAAGGACGCCGCCGCAGGTGCCAACAAAACCGTGTCCCCTGCTTGGGCGTCTGCTGCGGCGCGGGCCACGGCGACCTCCATAGTTTCGCACAATTCATATGGCGTGTCGCCCAATTGCAGCGCGAAATCCTTGGCAGAAAACCCAATCAAGTAAGCCTTTGCCACAGCGCCCAGATGATCGGTCAGATCGGCGATACCACCGTCTTTGCCCATGCCGCCCGCGATCCAGCGGATCGATTTGAACGCTTGCAAGGCTTTAGCGGCGGCATCGACATTGGTGGCTTTGGAATCATTCACAAAACGAACGCCATCTTTTTCGCCAACAAGTTGAGAGCGATGCGGCAGGCCTTTGAAACTGTTCAAAGCCTCTGCGATCAATTTCGGCGAGGTGCCAATCGCACGACAAGCAGCATAAGCGGCACAGGCGTTTTGATGGTTGTGCGCGCCGGGCAGGCCTGCGATTTCGCGCAGATCAACCGAGCCAGCTTGGCGCCCTTTGCGCCACTCACTCAAGAACCCTTTGTGCGCGTAGATGTTCCAGCCAGCGCCTTTCAGCTTTTGCCCAGAAGATATACGGATCAAACGCCCGTCGGCAAATGTATCGACCAGTTGATTGGCCATATATTGTCCCTCGACCTCGTCCACGCCAATGATGGCGCGGTCTGGTCCGCCTTCGGCAAACAAGCGTCGCTTGGCCGCGAAATAGCCGCCCATGCCAGCGTGACGATCCAAATGATCGGGGGACAGGTTGGTAAACACAGCGATATCCGGCGTCATCGCGCGGGCCAAATCTGTTTGATACGACGACAGCTCAAGCACGATCACTTCGCCATCTTCCGGCTCGTCCAGATCCAGCACGCCACGGCCGATATTGCCTGCAAGCTGCGAGGGTGTGCCCGTGGCGGTGAGAATATGATGGATCAGCGCCGAAGTGGTGGATTTTCCGTTTGATCCCGTGACAGCGATGATGCGCGGCGGGGTGTCGTGGTCCATCCAGTCGCCCGACCCAAAAGAGCGAAAGAACAAGCCGATGTCATTGTCCACAGGCACGCCAGCCATCCATGCGGCTTGGATGATCTTGTTGGGCTCTGGGTAGAGATGCGGAATACCGGGCGACACGATCAAGGCGGCTATGCCGTCGAATGCCTCGTGTTTTGACAGATCGCGCAGGGTGTAGCCTTCACTTGCGGCCGCTTCGCGCGCTTCAACAGAGTCATCCCAGCACATCGGCTCAGCCCCGCCCGCGACCAGAGCGCGTGCCGTGGCCATGCCCGACCGCCCAAGCCCCAAAACCGCAACATTCTGTCCGTCATATCCCGATACAGGTATCATATTCGCCCCTAACATTTCTTGGCCGCAGTATCGGCTGATTTGCGCGGGATGGAAAGGGGATTAGGGTTTGGAATTGGCGAGGAGAGTATCGAGGTTTTTGCGACTTTGGAGTGTATTTGGATGCTCTGCGCCCAAAGCAGCCTCAAAGATATCAATGGCGTGGCGAAAGTGAGTTTTCGCCTCGGCATTTTTTCCCTGCTCCATTAGCATTCCAGCAAGATTGTTTAAACGGGTCGCATAAACAGGATGCTTCACCCCCAAAGCCTCAGCGTCACTCTCAAGCGCCTGACGACAAAGGCTCTCAGCCTCCTCATATCGCCCCTGTACGCCAAGCACCAATGCAAGGTTGTTCAGGTGGGTTATATAAGTAGAATGATCAGTACCTATAGTCTTGGTATCAATCTCTAACGCTTGCCGATAAAGACGTTCTGCTTCCATATACTGTCCCTGATCCTTAAGCACCAATGCAAGATTATTTAGATGGATCGCATAAGTAGGGTGCACAGTGCCGATGGTCGTGACATCTACTTCCAGTGCACGACGGTAAAGGTGTTCAGCCTCCAAATTTCGCCCCTGTGCCCTAATCACCCCTGCGAGTTGATTCAGATAATTCGCTTGATTGTGTAGCGAGGTTCCACTTGCTTTTGTTACAATCTCAAGAGCCTGTCGATAGAGGCGCTCCGCCTCCTCATACTGCCTTTGTGCTTCAAATACTCGTGCAAGCTTGGTAAGTTGGACCGCATAATCGGGATGTTTTTCGCCAACCTTAGCCAACGTGAAATCTGCCGCCACCTTTGCTTGTGTCAGCGCGTTATCGGGGAACCACCTAAGCACGACATCATCGGCTTTGATCTCTTTTTCACTAAAAATCTCGTCTAGAATATTATCGAGTGAGGCGCTCATTCCGGCACTGCCAATACATCAGCTAAAATAACTTCTTGGTACTTTTTATCCAGATCGACCAACTCCAATGATCTTTCTGCAAGCTTTTGTGCGATCACAATTTTGGCTTGTTTCTTACGCCGCTGCAGGTTCGCACCAGACAACTTTTCAAGCAAGCTCTTGTCGAGTTCAATATCTGAAACCTCAATATCCTCTGCATCGCATTTCAAGAACACGCGTATTGCCATGTCAGAAAGCCGCAGTGCCGTCTTAGGTGTAATCTTAATAAGGGCGTCATCGCCGTCGTGACACATCCCTTGTAAAGTGTTCGCGTCAATCGGCTCGATTTTCCATGTCTCTTGCGTACCCACTTTATGATGGGTCATTCGCATGGCACGTGTAACCCGCTCAAATTCTTTGTGTTCACCGCTCATATTTGAAGTCTGCTGCGTCCCAGAATTTTCTTCTTGGGTCGCTTTAGCATTCAACTTCGTCAAACCTATCTCCCCGCCTCCAGAGGTTTTTGAACCATTTGTTTCGCCAAATGCTTCACTTTCCCGATTGGTCCGCGACACTTCTATATTGCGTGTAGGATATTCTCTAACTTTGGTTTTATTGGGGACTTTTAAATTATCATCGACAAACACAACAAGAGTGGCGCGTTTAAGGGCGACTTTGAAGCTAATATTGTTGTCTTTTCCGCCTTGAAAGCGTCCTTCAGAAAATGACAACGCAACATGGAATGGAGAATCTACGTTTACAACGAGCGGAGAGTGCCAAGCTTCTAAGCTGACGACCTCTTCTAAAATTCTTGCGGTGTTCGTCATAATACCCTCAAATAAAA
Source organism: Pacificibacter sp. AS14 (assembly GCF_038899935.1). Classification (NCBI taxonomy): domain Bacteria; kingdom Pseudomonadati; phylum Pseudomonadota; class Alphaproteobacteria; order Rhodobacterales; family Roseobacteraceae; genus Pacificibacter; species Pacificibacter sp. AS14. Next base: position 21,439 of record NZ_JBBMQI010000010.1, on the reverse strand, counting down.
TACGCCCCAACTCTAGAAGCGGGGCGTAATGAAGACAACGTATTTTAGGATTTGCTAGAATATGGCTGGCGGGCCTCCCGCCTTAGCGCAGTTTCAGCGTCGCCAAGCCAATCAAAGCCAGCACCAGTGAGATGATCCAAAAGCGGATGACGATGGTGGATTCAGCCCAGCCTTTTTTCTCGTAATGGTGGTGGATCGGCGCCATGAGGAAGACGCGTTTGCCAGTGCGTTTGAAATACAGGACTTGGATGATCACAGACAGGGCTTCGACCACGAACAAGCCGCCAACGATGGCCAAGACGATCTCGTGTTTGGTGGCCACTGCGATGGCGCCCAAAGCGCCGCCAAGCGCCAAAGACCCCGTGTCGCCCATAAACACGGCCGCAGGGGGCGCGTTGTACCACAAGAACCCAAGGCCGCCACCGATCAACGCAGAGGTAAAGATCAAGATCTCGCCCGTGCCAGGCACATAATGCAGGCCAAGGTATTCGGTGTAATCCACACGGCCCACAACATAAGCGATCACGCCCAAGGTGCCCGCAGCGATCATCACAGGCATGATGGCCAGACCATCCAAACCATCGGTGAGGTTCACAGCATTGGCAGAGCCAACGATCACGATCACAGCGAAGGGCACAAAGGCGAAAGACAGATTGACCAGAACATCTTTGAACACAGGCAAAGCAAGCTGGTTTGTCAACGCATCGGGGTGCAAGATAGACGCCCAGATGCCGGCGATAACAGCGATCACAAGACCCAGAATGAGACGAATGCGAGACGAGACGCCTTTGGTATTGGCCTTAGAAACCTTGGCGAAATCATCAGCAAAGCCGATCGCGCCATAAGCAAAGGTGACGAAAAGTACCAGCCAGACATAGCCATTGTCCAGCCGCGCCCATAGCAAAGTGGATGTCAGCAAAGCGGTCAAAATCAACAGCCCGCCCATGGTCGGCGTGCCAGCTTTGACGAAATGGCTTTCAGGGCCATCATCGCGAATGGGCTGGCCTTTGCCTTGGCGGCGGCGCAGCATATCGATCAAAGGGCGACCAAAGATGAAGCCGACAATCAAAGCGGTGAAAAACGCACCGCCTGCCCGCATGGTGATATAACGAAACAAATTAAAGAAATCACCGCCATCTGACAGCTCGGCCAACCAATATAACATCTGCTTTTTACCCCTCAAGTTCGGCCTGCCTGTGTCAGCGTGGCCACGTATTATTTGTAGTGCGGATGCCCCAAGTTTCGGATGCCGTCAACCAATTGACTGGCTTTTGATCCTATTCTGCGTTTGACCAAATCCACCGTTGCAAAAGAGGCCCGAAGGGGACTCACAACGCGCCATCTAGCGCCGCAACGCTGATTGAGGCTTGCTCAACATCATCGAACGGATAGACAATATCGCCAACGATTTGCCCGCTTTCATGGCCTTTGCCGCAAACGATCAAGGCATCACCGGGTTGCAGCGCATCGACGCCACGCAAAATCGCCTCAGACCGGTCTGCCACTTCAATCGCCTCTGGCGCGCCTTGCATCACAGCGGCGCGAATGAAGGCTGGATCTTCCGAGCGCGGATTGTCATCCGTGACGATCACCAGATCAGCGCTTTCAGCGGCCGCTTGTCCCATCAAAGGGCGTTTTCCAGCATCGCGATCCCCGCCAGCACCAATCACCGCAATGACCCGCCCCATCACATGAGGGCGCAAGGCTTTGATCGCTGTGGAGACAGCATCCGGCGTATGGGCGTAATCGACAAAAACAGCCGCGCCGTTGTCACGGGTTGCCGCGTGTTCCATACGCCCACGTACACCTGTAAGTTCTGGCAGACAGGAAAAGACTTCTTCGGGATCGCCACCACAGGCCATCACAAGGCCCGCCGCCGCCATCACGTTTTCCGCTTGGAACCCGCCAATCAAATCAAGTCGCACTTGATAAATATTGCCGACAAAATCGACGCGCAAATCCTGCCCCGTCGCATCAAAACGCTGACCTAGAATGCGCAAATCTGCCACATCAGAACGCCCGATACGCATCACATCGATACCGCGTTCGGCACACAGGGTTTCAATCTCCATACCCTTTGCATCGTCGATATTGACCACAGCTACGCCATCCTCGGACAGCACGCGGGTGAACAGGCCGGCTTTGGCGGCGAAATAGGCCTCGAATGTTTCGTGATAGTCCAAATGATCTTGGGTGAAATTGGTAAACCCAGCGGCCATAAGGCGCACGCCATCAAGACGGCGCTGCGACAGCCCGTGACTTGAGGCTTCCATCGCGCCATGAGTGATACCTTCAAAAGACGCATCATACAGCATCTTATGTAGCGTGATCGGTTCTGGCGTGGTGTTGGGGCTTGGGGTTTGCCAATCGCCCTCGACGCCTGTGGTGCCCAGATTGATCGCGCGGTGCCCCATCAACTGCCAAATTTGTCGCGTGAAATTCGTCACCGAGGTTTTGCCATTGGTGCCCGTCACCGCCACCATTGCATTGGGTTGGCGACCAAACCACAGCGCGGCTGTATAAGCCAAGGCTTGACGCGGGTCTTCAACAATGACCATCGCGGGGGCATGTTCTGCAATGGCGTCTGCTGCGATCCGCGCGCCCTCAGGGTCGGTTAAAATCGCGGTGGCCCCCATACGCAATGCATAGGTGATGAACTCAGCCCCATGTACATTGACGCCAGGCAGTGCTGCAAACAACATATCCGCACGCACTTCACGACTGTCGACAGCAAGGCCACTGATAGGGACATCGCGCGCCCCTTTTGCGGTGAGCCCCAATTCGGAAAGCGTTTTTGCCATGCGCGCGCGTGCCTTTGATTAAGTTCTGTGTCGACTGTAGTGTTACTGCCCCAGCGCAAGGGTTTCAATATCAGGTCTGATGCCCAAAATCGGCGCGACGCGGCGGATCACTTCGGCTGCGACCGGCACAGCCGTCCAACCTGCAGTACGGCGCGGTTTCGGGCCTGAGGTCTCGACCGCCTCGTCCAGCGTCACAACCAATACGTATTTCGGGTCATCCGCAGGGAACACAGAGGCAAAAGTAGAGATGGTTTTTTCGTCGTAATAGCCCTTGCCATCCTCGCGCGGCTTGTCGGCCGTACCGGTTTTTCCTGCAACTTTATAGCCGCGCACATCGCCAAACGAGGCGGTGCCCTCGGCCACAACAGCGCGCAGCATTACACGCGAGGCTGCGGACACTTCGGGGCTGACAATGCGAGGGCCAAGCTGAATAGGCCCTTGGTGCTTTATCAAAGTTGGAATGACACGGGTGCCGCCATTTAAAAGCGATGAATAAGCCGTCGCCAAATGCAGCGGCGAGGCTGACAAGCCGTGGCCAAAACCGATGGTGATTGTGGACAGCTCAGACCAATGGGGCGGCAACAAAGGCTTGGCACCTGCGGCTTCGGTCAATTCAACAGGCGTCGCGTCGAAAAAGCCCAAAGATTTCAGAAACGCCTGTTGGCGTTCCACACCGATTTGCTGCGCGACATGGGCTGTGGCGACATTGGACGATTTCACAATCATATCGGTCAAAGACAATGTAGGCCCATAGTTATGGCCTTCAAATTCACCGATCTTATGCTTGCCCCACCGAAACGGCGGGGTCGCGTCCACTTGGGTATCGGGCGTCATGAGGCCCAGTTCCATCGCCTGCGCTGCGGCAAAAATCTTAAACGTGGACCCCAGCTCATACACACCTTGCACTGCACGGTTGAACCGTGGGTTGTCAGCTGCATTTTGTCCCGCAAATGTTGGGCGACCGTTGGGATCGAAATCAGGCAATGACACCATCGACACGATTTCGCCGGTGTGCACATCCATTAACACGGCAGCAGCCCCTTTGGCGTTGAGCAAATGCATCCCGCCGAACAAAACTTCGCGCGTGGTCGATTGCACAGACAAATCAAGTGACAGCTGCAATGGCTTGTCGCCATTGGCCGGATCACGCAGATAGCCATCGCGGTAGCGCTCTATACCAGATTGACCAACGATTTCAGCACTCATCACACCTTCGCGGCCAAATTTGGTGCCGCCCAAAATATGGCTCGCCAACTTGCCGTTCGGGTAAAGACGTGATTCACGTGGGCCAAACAACAACCCCGGGTCGCCAATATCATGCACCGCTTGTTGTTGTTCTGGCGCTATTTGTCGTTTGATCCACAAAAACTTACGTTGACCAGTAAAGTCTTTGATCAAGCGATCTTCGCTCAAATCTGGGAAAATTTTAGCAAGCTCTTTGGCCGCATAAAGCGGATCGATCATCTCTTGCGGTTGTGCATATAGGCTGTGCGTGGTGCGATTGGTCGCCAAAATACGGCCGTTGCGGTCCAAAATATCAGCGCGTTGCGCCAAAATAGACGTACCAGTGGTGACGGCCTGTGGCTCTTCGGGGTTGGACGCGGCCACTTGGCCCATACGCAGGCCCACAACCACAAAGGCCGACACAAAGCACAGGCCTAAAACCAGCAAGCGCCCTTCGGCCCGCAAACGGGTTGTATCGCGCATTTCTTCATGTCGCAGCCGCAGGTTCTCGCGCTCAATCGTATCAGGGTTTTCGCCTGACGACCGTGCTTTCAAGATACGCGCCAAAGGGCGTAGCGGCGTGCGAATGGTCATTGCGCAATGGCCTCCAAGTTTCCAACCACAGAGATAGGCTCGTCCAGTTCCATCAAGATGTCTTCTTCAACCGGAAAGGCCACACTTATGACCTCGCCAAATTGCTCTGGCAACAGGGGCAATAGGCCCAAACGATCAAAATTCAGCTCCGCCAAATCGCGCAAACGACCTGGGCGGTTCAAATAGGCCCATTCGGCACGCAGCACTGCCAGCTCTTCGCGCTGGTGGCCTATACCGCGTTGAATCTGGCTGACGTCGCGCAGCACCTCTTGTGTTGCGTAATTTTCTTTGTAGGCCCAAACGGCAAGCCCCATGACAAATAGGGCGGATAAAACAATATAAACAGACCGCATCAACGCACACCTCGAGACAAAACAGGCTTGGGCAAACCAAGGCCTGCGCGCTCAACATGAGCGGCAGGGGCAGATGTTCTCGTCGCAACCCGCAGGCGCGCAGAACGCGCACGGGGGTTGATCTCAAGCTCATCGTCGTCTGGACCAATAGCCTTGGATAATTTTTCAAAGGCTGGTGTTTTTTCAGCCATCACAGGAGCATAACGTGAGCCCCCGCCACCAATTGATGACCGTTCTTGTAAAAACCGCTTCACGACGCGGTCTTCTAAAGAATGAAATGTCACAACAGCCAATTGACCACCAGGAGCAAGAGCGCGCTCAGCCGCCTCAAGTCCTTCGATCAATTGACCAAATTCGTCGTTGATCGCAATGCGGATCGCTTGGAATGTGCGCGTTGCCGGATGGCTTTGACCCGGCTTTTTGCGCGGCAAAATCCGCTCGATCAGACCCGCCAACTGTAATGTCGTTGTGAATGGCTCTTTTTCGACGCGGTCCATCACGATGGCCTTGGCGATCTTGCGCGATTGTTTTTCTTCGCCGTAGTGAAACAACACGGCGGCCAATTCGGCCTCATCCGCAGAGTTCACGAAATCAGCGGCGGTCTGGCCATCTTGTGACATGCGCATATCCAACGGGCCGTCTTTCATGAACGAGAACCCGCGTTCCGCCAAATCAAGCTGCATAGACGACACGCCAAGATCCAAGACAACACCGTCTAGATCCTGCGCATAGTCATCCATTTGACCGAATGTGCCCAAAACCAATTCGATCTTGCCATCAAAGTCGCCGATCCATTTGGACGCCATTTCATGCGCCAAAGGATCGCGGTCCACGCCGTAGACCAAATCAGCGCCTTCAGCGATCAAGCCTTTGGTGTAGCCGCCAGCCCCAAAAGTACCATCCAACCAACGCCCAGTAATCGGCGCGCATTGGCGCAACAAAGGGCGCAGCAAAACGGGAACATGCGGGGCTTTCGGAGTCTCTTGCTCAGGAAAGGTCATACCTCAGCCCTCCAAATCATTGAGCAGGCTCAAAGGATCGAAATCTTCGCCCTGCTCATCAAGCCATGTATCGGTCACTGACGCCGTATTGGCCTCAAAAACGTCTGGCTTCCAAATTTCAAATGTCTCGCCCATACCGCCGAAGTAAGCCGTGCCCTCAAGGCCTATTTTGTCGCGCAGGGCTTGTGGCAAAACCAAACGGCCATCGCCGTCCACTTCGGTTGGACGGGCCTTGTTCAGGATAAGGCTTTGCATGATCTTACGCTGCTTTGAACCGCGCGGCATTTGCGCGATTTCGGCTGCCAAAGCGCGGTAGTCATTATATGTGTAAACTTGCAGCTGCTTTTGCGCGTCGTGACCGTAGACGATCACCATGCGGGGACGGCCTGACTGGCTGGCAAGGGGGTCGCCCTCTTCGAGTTCGCGACGAAAATCGGCAGGGATCGACACGCGTCCCTTTCCGTCCACCTTAAAGGTGTGTTCGCCAATGAACATGCCGGCCAATGCGGCGCTCCTTCGTTCTCTTCGCCCCGAACATGGGACTGGTACACTTAATCCTCGAACCCGAGGCCATTTACGGAAAACGGCGAACCGAGCTGCTGCCACTGCTCAATTCGCCGCTCTAATCCCGTCTCCGGGTGCCCGATTTTCGGGCTTGTCCAGCTGCGCGCCACCTGGGGGGATGTCTGCTCGCTCGCGCGCCGGATCTCTTTGTACCGATGAATGCGGGCGCCTGTATGAAGCCTGACTTGTTTTTTTTGGTTATGTTCGCGGTTCTTGATGTGCCGCTCATTCCCGTCTCATCCGATGTAAGTAAGATGCCACGGGAATTCATGGTAATCAATGGTTTTCTTTGGGCACACGAATCAGAATCCCGACACCCTTAGACAACAGAATCTGAACAAAAAAAGAACATCACGAATTTTTTACCACAAATTGATAAATATAGGAGAAAATCACCACATATAGACACGAGCGCCTATAAGAATTTTCGAAAAAAATATGACCCAAGTGTCGAAACCTGACGGGAAAAATAACGAATTTTCCCAAATTTGATTCATTTCCCGTCAATTCCCACAAAAGTACCATGAGCCACCATAGACGCAAGTACTCTGGGCGACCTGCATGACTTGAAATATAAAAATGGCGCGCAAAGCAAATGCCCTGCGCGCCACAAAGGCCCTGTAAGATCAAATCATGGCTTTAAGCGATGCCGCCTTGCACCAAACGGTCCGCAAGGCGCATGTAAGGCTCACCCAAGGCTTCATCTGTCACAACAATCGGCACGCCGCTGTCGCCAGCCAAGCGGGTCGGCAAGGCCAAAGGCAAAGCCCCCAAGAAAGGCGCACCGATTTTCTCTGCTTCATCAGACACGCCGCCATGTCCAAAGATATGCGCTTCATGCCCACACTCAGGGCAAACATAGGTCGACATATTCTCAATAAGACCCAAGACAGGCACGCCCAGTTTTTCAAACATTGAAATCCCACGCCGCGCATCGAGCAGCGCCACGTCTTGCGGCGTCGACACCACAATCGCGCCGGTCAGCTCAGTCTTCTGGCACAGCGTCAATTGCACATCGCCTGTGCCAGGCGGCATGTCGATCAACAGAACGTCTAACTCGCCCCATTGCACCTGACCCAGCATCTGCTGCATCGCGCCCATCAACATTGGCCCGCGCCAAACAATCGCCTCGCCCTCTTCTACCATCAGCCCGATAGACATCATTGTGACGCCATGCGCGTAAAGCGGCTCAATGTTTTCGCCATCAGGACTCGCAGGCTTTTTGGTTACACCCATCATCCGCGGCTGCGACGGACCATATATGTCTGCATCAAGCAGACCCACCTTGCGCCCCAGCTTCGCCAAGGCGACCGCCAAATTGGACGACACGGTTGATTTGCCAACGCCGCCTTTGCCCGATGCGATCGCGATGATGTTTTTCACACCTGGCACGCTCATCTTGCTTTTTTGCGCGGATGGATGGCGTCCGATCTTGAGACTGGGCGCAGGGCCACTGGCGGGCGCTGGCGCAGCCGGTGCAGAGGGCGTGCCGCTGTGGGCAGTCATGACGATAGAGACTGATTGTACGCCCGCAAGCGCTTTGAGCGCCACTTCCGCATCCGAGCGCGCCGCATCCCAAGCGCGCGCAGCCGTTGCATCAGGTGCCTCAATCACAAAACTTACCGCCCCATCTTTCACGGCAAGCGCCCTAACAACATCACCTTCAGCAAGCGTTTTGCCACCGGGCAAAATTACTTTTGCGAGCGTTGTCATAATCGTGTCACGACTTATCGACATATCAATGTCCTCTTTATCAATTTCGCCCATGAAATAGGATGAAACCGAGGGTAGCGCCACCTATTGACCAATATTGGCCCAGCTTTTCAGCAAAAACTTTCCAAAGCGCTTAAAAATAGTACGGCACTTGCTATGCATTTTCTGCATGGCGGCAATGACCATTGGAAGGATTGTGCATCTGCAGCAATGGTCTAAATTCAGTATCAAGCAAGGCAGACAGCGACACAGCAACGATCGCCAAACGCCAAGATACACACAAGGGCAAACGCCCACGCACTTAAGGTTTACACACGATGGCATACGCAAACGCATCACACACAGCTGACTTCGGTCTCGCAGGTCGTTTCAACGCAATCAAAAACTCTCTCGCAGAGCGCGTAGCGCGCTACCGCGTCTTTCGCGAAACGGTGAAAGAACTCGAAAATCTGTCCAGCCGCGAATTGAACGACCTTGGCCTCAGCCGCTCTGGTATCAAATCCATCGCTCTCGAAGCAGCCTACGGCAACTAATTCTCATATCGGGCCCCTCCTCCTCCCTTGGGTCCTGATTACGACGGCAGCGTCTTCCTCCTCCCTGACGCTGTCGACATTTTCGGAATTCACGGTTTCCTCCTCCTCCCTGAAGCCTTGAAGACCTCGCGGTGAAGCTTCCTCCTCCCGGCTTCACCGCAAATATTCGGGCTAAATGCCCACACGGTCTTGGGTCTCTCCTCCTCCTCCCTGAGGGACTTAAAGCAAGGCGGTGATGTCTTCTCCTCCCTGACATCACCGCAAAAAATTCGGGCTAAACGCCCACACCTTCTTTGGTCTCTTTTCCTCCTCCCTAAGAGACCCAAGGCAGGCTGCTGCATCTTCCTCCTCCCTGATGTTGCAGTCGTTAAGTCTAGAACCTGATCCTCCCATCATGGTTCGACAAAAAAAGACACCCGCGCCCCTCCTCCCTGGCGCGGGTGTTTTTCGTTCTAGAAATGACTGGTTAGACTTGATTCGAGTTCACAAGTAGCGCGCGCTATGGTCTGACTGCTTAGTATAAGCGCAGATGATCGACGTTAATGAACAGGTTCCAGTTCACGGACTGAAAGTAAGGCAAACGCGGGTAAAGCCTCTTGATCCCCGCACCATTGCTTCAATCCGTTTTCGACTCGCAAGTGATACGGGCTGAGACGACTGCGCCCAGGCCCTACAAGGGTCTTTGGATTGCAATAGGGCTGCCGATTTATCCTAGCAATCAAACGCATTCCTTCGCCCAGTGTCAAACAAGGGCGTGCAGGCTGCACTGACATAGAAATATCCGTTTTTTCGAACGCGCCAAAGGCACGGATTTCATCAAAATGCCTTTGTTGGACAGATCCTTTTGTTCCGATTTCAGGAAGCCTTTCGATAAGTTCTCGCGACACCTTGCCAAGCAACAGCGATTCACAAGCAACGCCTTGAGCCGTAAGTATGTGATGTTGTTCCAACAACAGGTGAACGTAAGTAATGTCGCGTCTAGGCATCACGCGCACCGTGATGCCGTTTGCGAAAGCAACCGCTGGTACCAAAACGGCGTCACTGCCGTGAATTTTGAAGGCCTCTGGCGCATGAATAAGGACGCGGTGCTGCTGTGATAAGACCAATTCACCCCGATTTCCAATAGCGCCATCCGCGAACACGACCGGTGCATGACGACCCCAAGCACGTAAATGACGATGCGCGACCCATTTTACCGGCTTCGCGCCCCCATCATGTGTCATGACAAAGTCACCAGGGCGTATGGATTTGGCACAGCGTGGGCCTGAAGGCGTATCGATTCGCATCGCTCCCTCAAAACACACCGCCTGATAGGCTGTGCTGGCATCCATGTCGGTGTTGTGAAACTCAGGCGCGTTGCCATTGGTGAAATTATCGAAATACCAAGCTTCCAAATCATACTCAGGAGTCCACACGACCTGCATTAGATCGCCGTTGTCATCCAAGCCTTCAAAAACAATGGCGTGTCCTGGTCCGCCATCGATCAAGTCAGACCTGATAACTGTCGCATCTTGGATGGTGCCGCCACTGTTCCCCATAAATGATACCGTATAGGTGTCGCCCGGCGAAAAGATATAGGGGCTGTCATCGCCTTCGTGTGATTCAATTGTCAGATTCATGGTGCTGGTTGGAGGATAATCGAACTTTGACTTGTTCGGACTGGAATTCACATTACTGCCTGTTGAAGCGGCAAATTGGGAATCAATGGCGTTGATGGTGATTGTCATGCTGGCTTAGCCCACAAAATAAGGTGGGACTTTGATACAGCAACTTACCTAACGTCGGGTAAAGTTATACACAAGATGCGATTCAAGAATCGTTTTCAGATCAGTCAACACACTCTCGCTTCACCTATTTTAGAACGGCGCATCGTCCGCTTGGGCCGCAGGCTTTACATATTGTGCCTTTAGGGTCTTTGAGCCTGCATGATCAAATTCGACCGTCAGATTCGCCCCATCCGACTGCATAACTTCCCCGTAGCCAAATTTGCCATGGAATACACGTTCGCCGACGGTGAATACGGGCGCTGCCTGCATATCAAGTGTAATTGGCTTGACGGACGGCGCGCGATTTTGACGGCTTTGCAGCCGCTTCCAACCCGGTGAATTGTAAACATCTGCGTCAGACACGCGGTCGTCGAAAGATGCAGCGCCCGCGCGCGAGGTGCCAAAGCCACTGCCCACGGCCTGCGGCGTCATCACGTCAACATGCGCGTGTGGCATCTCGTCAATGAACCGCGATGGCAGCTGCGATTGCCATTGGCCAAATACAGGACGATTGCTGGCGAAAGAGATCGTACAAAGTTCTTCGGCGCGCGTGATTCCCACGTAAGCCAAGCGTCGCTCTTCTTCCAAACCGCTCAACCCGCTCTCATCCATGGACCGCTGCGATGGGAAAAGGCCCTCTTCCCAACCGGGCAAAAACACCACGGGAAACTCAAGCCCTTTGGCCCCGTGCAGGGTCATGATCGTGACTTTGGGATCAAATTCATTGGAATCATTATCGACACTTAATGCCACGTTTTCCAAGAACCCGTTCAGATTGTCATGTTCGTCCAAACCTTTGACCAGCTCTTTGAGGTTTTCCAAACGGCCCGGTGCTTCGGGCGTTTTGTCGTTTTGCCACATCGCGGTGTAGCCGCTTTCGTCCAAGATACGCTCGGCCAATTCGACATGGCTGATCTCGGCGGGCACATAATCGACGGTTTCAACCACGGCCTCGTCATCGTCAATACCAGGGTAGCGAATTTGCTGTTCGGCCAACGCGGACCATGTATCAAGCTGCGTGACCAATTCGGCGACAGCGCCTTTGGCTTTGCCTTTGAGCAAGCCATCCTGAATGGCCAAACGCGCGCCCTCTTTCAAGGACACACCATTGTCGCGCGCCATGGTTTGAATATCCAGCAAGGCTTTGGGACCAACACCACGTTTGGGGGTGTTGATGATACGCTCGAACGCCAAATCGTCTTCGGGTTGGATCACAACGCGGAAATAGGCGATGGCGTCACGGCACTCCAAACGCTCGTAAAACTTTGGCCCGCCAATCACGCGATAGGCCAAACCGATTTTCAAGAACCGATCCTCAAAGGCACGCATTTGATGCGAGGCACGCACGAGAATCGCCATGTCTTCCAATGAAAACTTACGCAGTTTGGCGCGCGATCCAGAGGCCATGGCCTCGATCTCTTCACCGATCCAACGCGCTTCGTCCTCGTAGTCCCAATGACCGATCAGGCGCACCAATTCGCCATCAGGTTCCGCCGTCCACAGGTCTTTGCCCAGACGATTGGAATTGCCAGAAATCACAGCAGACGCGGTGGCCAAAATATGCGGCGTTGAGCGGTAGTTTTGCTCCAAACGCACAACCTTGGCGCCCGGGAAATCCTTTTCAAACCGCAAGATATTGCCCACTTCGGCCCCACGCCAGCCATAGATTGACTGATCATCATCGCCAACACAGCAAACATTTTTATGCGCGGCCCCAAGCAAACGCAGCCACAAATATTGCGCCACGTTGGTATCTTGGTACTCGTCCACCAAAATGTATTTGTACCAATTTTGATACTGACCCAGCAGATCGGGATGCTTTTGAAAGATCGTCACCATATGCAACAGCAAATCGCCAAAATCACAGGCATTCAGCGCGCGCAGGCGGTCTTGGTATTGGCGGTACAGCTTTAATCCGTAGCCATTAAACGCCTCATCATCCGCAGCCGATACCTTTTCAGGCGTCAAGGCACGGTTTTTCCACGCATCAATCACACCGGCCAATTGGCGCGCAGGCCAGCGTTTTTCGTCGATGCCTTCGGCTTTGATCAACTGCTTGAGCAAACGCACCACATCGTCGGTGTCCAAAATCGTATAGTTGGATTTCAGGCCCACAAGCTCCGCATGGCGGCGCAATTGTTTGACACAGACAGAGTGAAAGGTGCCAAGCCAAGGCATGCCAGCCACGGAAGTCCCCATCAAAGAGCCAACGCGTTCTTTCATCTCGCGCGCGGCTTTGTTGGTAAAGGTCACGGCCAAAATCTCATTCGGGCGCGCCCGTCCAGTATTAAGCAAATGCGCGATACGGCAGGTCAAGGCCTTGGTTTTACCTGTGCCAGCGCCCGCCAACATCAAAACGGGACCATCTAAGGTCTCGACCGCTTCGCGTTGTGCGGGGTTCAACCCATCCAAATAGGGCATCGGCCGCGCGGCCATCGCGCGTTGCGTCAAGGAACCCCCAGCGGGGGCAACGGCGGCCTCGAAGGCGTCTTCTTCATCAAATCTGCTCATAAGCCAGACGTTAATGCAGACGCGCGGCAAGGAAAAGAGTGTTCTGCAATTGTTCGCTCAGAAAACGACCGTCACTCAAGAATTCACATAGGTAGTATTCCGTTAACACCCGCACCGCAGCTTTGCCCCTAGTCTGAGACATCACAATGCCAAGGGAGGACACAATGGCAAAAATCTTGATGATCACAGGAGACTTCACCGAAGACTATGAAACAATGGTTCCGTTTCAATGCTTACTCGCCTGCGGACATACCGTTGATGCCGTTTGCCCCGACAAAGTGGCAGGCGATACGGTTAAGACAGCGATCCATGATTTCGAGGGCGATCAAACCTACACCGAAAAGCCTGGACATATGTTCGCTCTGAATGCGTCGTTCGATAAAATCGACCCAGTAGCATATGACGCTCTGGTCATTCCCGGTGGACGCGCACCTGAATATCTGCGCCTCAACGCAGACGTTATTGCAATGATCACACATTTCATGACCGCAAATAAACCAGTGGCAGCGATCTGCCATGGCGCACAGCTCTTGGCGGCGGCAGGCGTTTTGAAGGACCGAAAGTGCTCTGCTTATCCCGCCTGCGCCCCTGAAGTGACAGCATCTGGCGGTACATTTGCAGATATTGCAGTGGATGATGCGATCACCGACGGCAATTTGGTCACAGCGCCCGCTTGGCCTGCGCATCCTGCGTGGCTCGCACAATTCATGAAATTGCTATAAGCATTGTATATCGGCGCGACTTTCGGGCTGCGCCGATATAGACCTACCAGCATAAACGTGAGGGAGAGCACGCGATGTGTGAGTTGTTTATTGGCGCAGATCCAAAGCTGTGGGAGAGCCGTACGCGCTCCTTGCGCATCGATGGTGTGGCAACCTCAATCCGTATCGAGAACCATTTCTGGGTCACGCTTGAAGAAATTGGTCTGCGCGATGGCATGTCCGTGGCGCAGTTGATCACAAAACTTTGGCACGAAGCCATGGATGCGGACCATGATTTGGGAAATTTCACCTCATTTTTACGGGTGTGTTGTACGCGTTATCACGCGCTGATGGCCCATGGAGATATTTCACACAATTTGAACGATCCAGTCTCGAGCCATCACAGCCGCCATATTCTGCGCGCCGAGGCTCACAGGCACAGCATGCGCACCATTCAGGGCGGCAAACACGCTTAAGGCGTTTGCACCACGCGTTCAATAGACCGGACATAGCGCTGAAACAGGGTGGAAAAGGTTTCGATTTCGTCCTCTGTCCAGCCCTCGAAAGCCTGCATCATTAAGGTCCATTTCGACCGCATGAATTCACCCAAGAAGCCGTAACCCTTTGGCGTCACAATCAGAACAGATTTACGTGCATCGTCTTGTGCGACGCCGCGTTCGACATAGCCACGCGACACGATGTCTGCGACAATGCGTGAGGCTCGCGAGGGATCCACTTGCATCATTTCGGCAACCAAGCCGACAGTTGGCGACATCGGTTCTGGCCGACCTATGCCGCCTTGAATGCGCGCCACAGAAATGAGTCCCTGCAACAAAGCCGGCTCAAGCGTGTCGCTCAAATCTTCTAACACTTTGCCGCGAAACTCTTCGCGCTCCCACATTCTGCGCCATTGAAAATGGGCGACATCAAATTGCAACAGAGCCTCTGTAACCTCAGCGGAGAATCCTTTTTCTTTAAGAAATTCAGGGATTCCGCTTTGAATGCGAGGGTCACTTTTGAACCTCGTGGGGTCAGTATCGATCGATGCGGCGAGGGGTGTTTTTTGAGACATGCAATTTGGGTGCCACAATTATATGTGATCGTCAAGTGCATGCCATCAGCATATATGTGCCATTGACACATATATGCTGAATCCCTAAACCGTCATCAAGGACAAGAGTCCACGATACCGTCAAGGAACGCACATGACACACGCCCAATCTCCCGCGCAGCCCAGCCCAAGCACAGAGTCAAAATCTGTTGGCTTGGTGATCGCCTCTGTCGCCGTACTACTGCTTTTGGCAGCCCTCGACCAAACCATCGTTTCCACCGCCCTGCCCACCATTGTGGCGGACCTTGGCGGGCTTGAGCACCTGTCTTGGGTGGTTACCTCTTATATCTTGGCCTCGACTGTTGTCGCGCCACTCTATGGCAAATTTGGCGATCTGTTTGGACGCCGCAATATGGTTTTTATTTCTGTAAGCCTTTTTTTGATCGGCTCAATTTTGTGCGGTTTGGCAAGTTCTATGATGTTCTTGATTTTGGCGCGCGCGGTTCAAGGGCTTGGTGGTGGCGGCCTGTTCGTCTTGGCCTTATCCATTATTGGTGACGTGTTGCCACCAAAAGATCGCGGCAAAATCCAAGGCGTTTTCGCTGGCGTCTTTGGTATATCATCAGTTGTTGGCCCGCTTTTGGGCGGCTGGTTCGTCGATGTGCTCAGCTGGCACTGGATTTTTTTTATAAACCTGCCTATTGGCGCGCTGGCTTTGGTCGGATTTATGGTCAGCTTTAAACCCACTGGAAAACGCAAATCAGCCTCTATCGATTTTGCTGGCGTTGTGACCTTGACCATAGCTCTGTCTGCTTTGGTGTTGGTGACTGCGTTGGGCGGCAGAGACATCGCGTGGAGCAGCCCAGCAGCAATGGGTCTTATCGCGCTTTGCATTGCATCAACCGCTGCGTTCATTATTGCCGAAAAACGAGCAGCCGAACCGATCTTGCCGCTGGGTCTGTTTCGGATGAATGTATTCGTGGTGACCTCGCTTTTGGCGACATTCACGGGCGCTATGATGCTTGGCTCTATTACCTTCCTGCCGCTGTTCTTGCAGATGGCCAAAGGTGTCAGTCCAACGACTTCAGGATTGCAACTCATCCCGCTGACAATCGGCATTTTAAGCGGTTCAACCGTCTCAGGTCGGTATATGGGCAAGACCGGACGCTACCGTAAATTGCCAGTCATCGGCACATTCTTGGCGACATTTGGTGCGCTGGGACTGACGCAAATCTCCAGCGACATGAGCGTCGTTTTCTTTTCTCTCACGCTGATCCTGATGGGCGCCGGCCTTGGGATGAACTTCCCCGTGATCAGCACAGCGGTGCAAAACACTGTGCCGCGTGCTCATCTTGGCACGGCCACTGCGGCGGGCATTTTGTTTCGCCAAATCGGCGGATCGGTGGCCGTGGCTTTGTTCGGGGCGATCTTTGCCTCAGGCGTCGCGAGATCATTGGGCGGGGTCGAAATTGAGGGCATGACATCGGTCGCAGAACTCGGCCCACAGATGCTAGCCGGGCTGCCAATCGCCGTCCAAAACCAAATTGCTCTATCCGTGACAGACGCGATTCACCCCGTTTATTGGATCGTTTCAGGACTTTCTGTCACCGCTTTCATTATTTCTTTGTTCCTCAAAGAAGAGCAATTGCACGGGGCTGGAAACCGCTAAAACCAAGGTTTTCCCCAAAAATATGGGTGTTTGAGGCCATTTTCCCCGCGCCTCGAGCACCCTGATCTTCCGTTTTGTTTGCGCAACTATTACAAGGCTGCGACCAAAAAGCGCAATTTGTGTTTGCTGCGACGCAGAAATACTTTTAGCGTACCAACGTCATCACTATCTTAGGGGAAAATAGACTATGACCGACTTCAAGAAAATTCTCATCGCGAACCGCGGCGAAATTGCGATCCGCGTGATGCGCGCTGCAAACGAGATGGGGAAACGAACGGTCGCTATTTATGCCGAAGAAGACAAACTGTCCCTGCACCGCTTTAAAGCTGACGAAGCTTATAAAATTGGCGAAGGCATGGGGCCTGTTGCGGCATATCTGTCTATTGAGGAAATCATCCGCGTCGCCAAACTGTCTGGCGCCGATGCGATCCACCCTGGCTACGGGCTTTTGTCCGAGAACCCCGATTTTGTAGATGCCTGTACCGAAGCTGGCATCACCTTTATCGGTCCAAAATCCAAAACAATGCGCCAATTGGGCGACAAAGCGTCAGCCCGCAGAGTGGCTATCGAAGCAGGCGTGCCAGTCATTCCAGCCACCGAAGTTTTGGGCGACGATTTCGATGCGATCCGCGCTGAGGCCAAAGAGGTCGGCTTTCCTTTGATGCTCAAAGCGTCATGGGGCGGCGGCGGACGCGGCATGCGCCCAGTGCACAACGAAGAAGAGCTTGAAGAAAAAGTCAAAGAGGGCCGCCGCGAGGCCGAAGCCGCCTTTGGCAACGGCGAGGGTTACCTCGAGAAAATGATCGTCCGCGCCCGTCACGTCGAGGTGCAAATCTTGGGCGACAGCCACGGCAATATCTACCACCTGTACGAGCGCGATTGTTCGGTGCAGCGCCGCAACCAGAAAGTGGTTGAACGCGCCCCAGCGCCTTATTTGTCAGAAACCCAACGCGAAGAAATCTGCGCTTTGGGCAAGAAAATCTGTGAGCACGTCAATTATGAATGCGCCGGTACTGTCGAATTCTTGATGGATATGGACGACGGCAAGTTTTACTTCATCGAAGTGAACCCCCGCGTTCAAGTTGAGCATACCATCACCGAAGAAGTCACCGGCATCGATATCGTGCGGGCGCAAATCTTGATCGCTGAGGGCAAATCCTTGACCGATGCAACAGGTGTTGCCAGCCAATATGACGTCAAACTTGATGGCCACGCGATCCAATGCCGCGTCACCACCGAAGATCCATCCAACAACTTCATTCCTGACTATGGCCGCATCACGTCCTACCGCACAGCCACAGGCATGGGTATCCGTCTTGATGGCGGCACGGCCTATTCTGGCGCTGTGATCACGCGCTACTACGACAGCTTGCTGACCAAAGTGACAGCTTGGGCGCGCACGCCAGAGGCGGCGATTGCCCGTATGGACCGTGCCCTGCGCGAATTCCGTATTCGCGGTGTGTCCACCAATATCGCGTTTGTGGAAAACCTGCTCAAGCACCCAACATTTGTGGCAAACGAATATTCCACGACGTTCATCGACAACACACCTGAACTGTTTGATTTCAAACCGCGCCGAGACCGTGCGACGAAAATCCTGACTTACCTTGCGGATATTTCTGTCAACGGACACCCTGAAACGCTGGGCCGTCCGAAACCCGCAGCAGATGCCCGTACCCCCGTGGCCCCTGTCCCGCGCACTCAAGACGTCAAAGCCGGTACACGCCAGCTGTTGGAAGACAAAGGTCCGCAGGCCGTGGCCGATTGGATGCTGGCGCAGAAGCAACTGTTGATCACAGACACCACCATGCGCGATGGTCACCAGTCTTTGCTGGCAACACGAATGCGCTCGATCGATATGATCAATGCAGCTCCTGCTTATTCTGCCAACCTACCACAGCTGTTCTCGGTTGAATGTTGGGGGGGCGCGACATTCGACGTGGCCTACCGCTTCTTGCAAGAATGTCCATGGCAACGTCTGCGCGACATTCGGACACGCATGCCGAACATCATGACGCAAATGCTTCTGCGCGCCTCTAACGGCGTTGGCTACACCAACTACCCTGACAACGTTGTGCAGTCTTTCGTCAAACAAGCGGCTGACACAGGCGTCGATGTTTTCCGTGTATTCGACTCGTTGAACTGGGTTGAAAACATGCGCGTGGCGATGGATGCGGTCATCGAAAGCGGCAAAGTTTGTGAAGGTTCGATTTGCTACACTGGCGATCTTCTGGACCCAACGCGCCCCAAATATGACCTCAAATACTACGTCCAAATGGGCAAAGATTTGAAAGCGGCCGGCGCGCATATTCTAGGCCTCAAGGACATGGCGGGTCTGTTGAAACCAGCACAAGCCACCATGTTGGTCAAAGCCTTGAAAGAAGAGGTCGGCCTGCCGATCCACTTCCACACCCATGACACATCCGGCATTGCAGCCGCGACCATTTTGGCCGCAGCAGACGCAGGCGTGGATGCGGTTGACGTGGCGATGGATGCTTTCTCTGGCGGCACATCGCAGCCGTGTTTGGGCTCCATCGTTGAAGCCACCCGCTTTTCTGAACGCAACACTGGCTTGGACATCAACGCCATTCGCGAGATGTCGATCTACTGGGAAACAGTACGCCATCAATACGCAGCGTTCGAGAGCGGCCTAGAAGCGCCAGCCTCCGAAGTTTACTTGCACGAAATGCCTGGTGGTCAGTTCACCAACCTCAAAGCCCAAGCCCGCTCGCTTGGCCTGGAAGATCGCTGGCATGAGGTCGCACAAACCTACGCCGACGTGAACATGATGTTCGGCGATATCGTCAAAGTGACACCTTCGTCTAAAGTTGTCGGCGATATGGCTTTGATGATGGTGTCCCAAGGCATCACCCGCGCCCAAGTCGAAGACCCGTCCACTGAAGTTTCTTTCCCAGACTCTGTGATCGATATGATGCGCGGCAATCTGGGCCAGCCACCTGCTGGCTTCCCGAAAACCATTCTCGCCAAAGTGCTCGGCAGTGAAAAACCAAATTTGGAACGCCCAGGCAAGCATCTGAAACCTGTCGATATTGAAGCCACACGCAAAGAGGCTTCTGAAGCATTAGGTGTCGAACTTGATGACGAGGATCTCAACGGCTACCTGATGTACCCGAAAGTGTTCTCTGACTACCGCGGCCGTCACGAAACCTACGGTCCTGTGCGCACCTTGCCAACGAAAAATTTCTTCTACGGCATGATCCCTGGCGAACAGATCTCTGTCTCCATCGACCCAGGTGTAACGCTGGAAGTGCGCTGTTCCGCTTTGTCCGAAGCGGATGATGCTGGCGAAGTGAAAGTGTTCTTTGAACTCAACGGTCAACCGCGCACGGTACGCGTCAAAGATCGTTCAGCAGCAGCCACAGTCATCGCACGTCCAAAAGCCGAACTGGGCAACCCAGCCCATATCGGCGCACCGATGCCGGGCGTTGTGGCGACGGTCGCTGTCGCAGCAGGGCAAACTGTGAACAAAGGTGATGTTCTTTTGACCATCGAGGCTATGAAAATGGAAACATCCATCACCGCCGATCAAGATGGCACAATCAAAGCGGTGCATATCACGCCTGGCTCACAAATTGACGCAAAAGACTTGCTGGTCGAATTCGCGTAAGCGCATCGATAAAATCATGGCAAAAGCCACCAGTGCATATGCGCTGGTGGCTTTTTTTATACAAGCTTACGATCACGCGACGTGACCCGTTTAGTGACACCACGAAAAGGAATAAATTTTGGCCCTCACACATCTCTCTTTGCTTGCCATTCTCGTACCCGACTACGAGGCAGGCATCGCCTTTTTCACCGAAAGCCTTGGGTTTGATCTGCTGGAAGATACAGACATGGGCGGAGGCAAGCGTTGGGTCAGGGTGGCGCCGCACAAGACTCAAGACGGTGCGCAGACCGAATTTTTGCTGGCCCGTGCTGTGGGGGATCAAACGCAGGCCATTGGCGCGCAGGGCGGCGGGCGTGTGTGGCTGTTTTTACGCTCAGACGATTTTGAAACAGATTTTGCAGCAATGACAGCCAAGGGCGTGCACTTTGAAGAAGCCCCACGCGACGAGCCCTACGGCATGGTGGCGATGTTTCGCGATCCCTTTGGCAATCGCTGGGACCTTTTGGGACCAGCAAAATCTTAAACTGAGCCAATCTGTTTCTTCTCTCGTATTATTTGTAATTCAGACCCAAAATTAAGGCCCTCACATGCTACCAATCACCTCCATCTTCGCCAGCCTCGCCACAGTGATGTATATCGTTTTGGCCTTTCGCATCATCGCCATCCGCAGGTCTCAACGCATTTCGCTTGGTACTGGGTCAGATCCCCGCCTTGAGACCCGCATACGCCAACACGGGAACTTTAGCGAATATGTACCGCTAACTCTGATTCTTATGGGACTGGCAGAGCTACAAGGTGCCTCAACCTTGTTGATGATCCTGTTGGGCTTGGCCTTGCTCGCCGGCCGCATCGCTCATGTCGTGGGCCTTGAGATGATGGCCCGGCCCATCGGATTGAAACTGCGCACATTCGGCGTTCTCACATGCTTTGCTGTGCTAATTATTTTGGTCATTACCTTACTCGCAATCGCCTTATTTTAAAGGCTCTACGCCGTGATAATCTAAGGCGCGTAAAAAAAATTAAACCATAGCGCAATTTTACCCTTGCGGCCCCAATGCCCACGTCCTATATCCGCCCTCACCAAGGAAGCGGGTGTAGCTCAGGGGTAGAGCATAACCTTGCCAAGGTTAGGGTCGAGCGTTCGAATCGCTTCACCCGCTCCAATGGTTCTCTCACACCCATGAGAGATTTGGGTTACCCACCCAAACGCTGAGAGCAGCGAAAAGCACAAACGATAGGGCCTTTGTTCCGGTCCAAGGAAGCGGGTGTAGCTCAGGGGTAGAGCATAACCTTGCCAAGGTTAGGGTCGAGCGTTCGAATCGCTTCACCC